>JARRQM010000238.1:0-4005 GCA_037381765.1 Kineosporiaceae bacterium | reverse complement strand
CCGATCAGGTGTACCCGATCCAGGCCTTGGCCCGGTTCGCCGCCGCGACGACGGACCGGAAGTCCCTCGACGCAGCCGACCGGTGCGCCGCCCGGATCGTTGCGCTGCAGGGTGACGCCGGGCAGTGGTGGTGGCACTACGACGCCCGCACCGGCGAGATCGTCGAGGGCTACCCGGTCTACAGCGTGCACCAGCACGCGATGGGCCCGATGGCGCTCCTCGACCTGGTCGAGGCCCGGACCGTCCTCGGCGACCCCGGGGACGCCGGACTGCTCGCCGCCGCCGAACGGGGCATGGCCTGGCTGGACAGCCACCCGGAGTCCGCGGAGCCGCTGATCGACCCCGGGCTCGGCGTGGTCTGGCGCAAGGTGGGCCGCCGGGAGCCGCGGAAAGCGGTACGCACCGTACGCGCGGTGACCACCTCGGTCCGCCCGGGGTTCCGGCTCGGCCCGCTCGACCAGCTCTTCCCTCCGGGCCCGGTGGACTACGAGTGCCGCCCCTACGAACTCGGCTGGCTGCTCTACGCCTGGTACGGAGACGGCCTGGTCCGGCGGCTCGCGCAGGACCCGTACCGAATGGGGGACGACCGTGCCTGAACGTGCCGCGGGGGACTCCGGGGGCACGGAGAACGCGAGGACCGGGCCGGGGGCCGGGTCCGGAACCGGTCAGGGGGATACGGTCGTCCTGTTCGGGCTCACCGTGGACCGGCTCACCATGCGCGGGGTGCTGCAACGCTGCCGGGACTCCCTGCACAGCCGGAGCCCCCTGCTGATCGGGGTGGTGAACGCGGCGAAGGTGGTCAACCTCGGCCGGGACGTCCGGCTACGGGAATCCATCCTGGAATGTGATCTCGTCGTCGCCGACGGGCAGTCCGTGGTGTGGGCGAGCCGGCTGTTGCGCCGCCCGCTGCCGACCCGGGTCGCCGGGATCGACCTGTTCGCCGAACTGCTGCGCACCGCCGCCGAGGAGGACCGAGGGGTGTACCTGCTCGGGGCCCGCCCCGATGTGCTGGACACCTTGCGGGCCCGGCTGGTCGAGCGATTCCCCCGGCTACGCATCGTCGGTGCCCGGGACGGCTACTTCACCGAGGACGACGAGGAGGAGGTGGCCGCGGGGATCCGGGACAGCGGCGCCGACATGCTCTTCCTCGGCATCACCTCACCGAAGAAGGAGAACTTCCTGCACCGTTGGGGGGACACCCTCAACGTGCCGGTCCAGCACGGGGTCGGCGGGTCCTTCGACGTGTTCGCCGGGGTGACCCGGCGTGCACCCGGACCCTGGCAGCGGCTCGGCCTGGAATGGGCCTACCGGATGCTGCAGGAACCGCGTCGGCTCGGCCCGCGCTACCTCACCACGAACACCGCGTTTGTCTGGCTCACCCTGCGGGAAATGGTCCGCCCGCGGCCCGCTTACCCGCTGCCACCCACGTCCCGACGTCCGGGAGTCCCGTCATGACCGTACCCCGCGACCCTGGGGCCCTCCGCGTCGTCTGCGTCGCCGGGGCCCGACCGAACTACATGAAGGTCAAACCGGTCCTCGACGCCCTCGACGCGGCCGGTGCCGACACCGTCCTGGTGCACACCGGGCAGCACTACGACGCGGCGATGAACGACGTGTTCTTCGACGAACTCGGGATCCGTCACCCCGACCACCTGCTCGCCGTGGGGTCGGGGACGCATGCGACGCAGACCGCGAAGGTGATGACCGCCTTCGAGCCGCTCGTCGACGACATCCGCCCCGACGTCGTCGTCGTCGTCGGTGACGTGAACTCCACCGTCGCCTGCGCCCTGGTCGCCGCCAAGGCCGGTTGCCTGGTCGCCCACGTCGAGGCCGGGTTGCGCAGCCGGGACTGGTCGATGCCCGAGGAGGTCAACCGGGTCGTCACCGACCGGATCAGCGACTACCTGCTGGCCCCCTCCCCGGACGCCGCGGCGAATCTCGCCGCCGAGGGCTACCGCGACGACCAGGTGCACGTCGTCGGCAACGTCATGGTCGACACCCTGTTGGCGAACCTGGACCGGGCCCGCTCCGGTGGTGCCGTCGAGCGGCACGGGCTCACCCCGGGCGGGTACGGCGTACTCACCTTGCACCGCCCGGCCAATGTGGACGACCCGGCGGCGCTACGCGGCCTCGTCGGCGCGCTCAACACGGTCGCCGAACGGCTCCCGCTGGTCTTCCCGGTACATCCGCGCACCCGGGCGGCCCTCGACGGGATGACGGTCAACCCGCGGATCCGGCTCTTCCCGCCGACCGGGTACCTGGACTTCCTCGCCCTGCAGGCGGACGCCGCCGTCGTACTCACCGACTCCGGCGGGATCCAGGAGGAGACCACCGTGCTCGGTGTTCCCTGCCTGACCCTGCGGGAGAACACCGAACGGCCGATCACCGTCACCGAGGGGACGAACCAGGTGGTCGGGCGGGACCCAGAACGGATCGTCGCGGCGGCCCTGGACGTGCTCGCGGTCCCGCCCCCGGCGCGACGCCCGGCGCTGTGGGATGGCCGGGCCGGGCAGCGGATCGCCGAGGTGATCCTGCGCGGCGGCCGGGCCGCGGGACGGGCCCGTCCCACCGACGTCCCCACGGCCGCACCGACCGTCGCCGGCCCCGCCGCGCACTCCTGACCGGTCCGGTGCTCTCCACAGGGACGTCCCCCCGGGTCACCGTCGCCGACACGGTTGACGCGGTGGAGCAGCTGCGCGAGGTCTGGACCTCGCTGCCGGTTCCGGACATCGACGCACAGATCGACTACTTCCTCACGGTCACCCGGTCCGGCCCGAAGGTCCTCACCCCGTACGTCATCCATGCCCGCCTCGCGGACGGCCGGGACCTGCTCGCCGTGGCCCGGGTCGAGCTGCGGTCCGTACCGCTGTCGGTCGGCTACCGTGCCGTCGCCGAACCCCTAGCCCGCCACCTCGTTCTCGCCTTCGGGGGGCTGCTCGGGGTGACCGGCCCCGAGGACGTCCGCCTGCTCGTCGGGCTGCTCCGGGACGCCCTGCGGGCCGGGGTCGCCGACGTGCTGCTACTCGCCAAGGTGGCCCCGGACGGGGAGGCCGCCCGGGAGGTCGAGCGGACGGTCGGCTGGTTGTGGCGTTCGCACGGGCAGCGGCCCACCGGGCGCTGGACGGCCGAGCTGCCGGGGTCACTCGACGGTTTCCTGGCCCACCGTTCGGCGAAGACCCGGCAGAAGCTGCGGACCAAGGACCGCAAACTGGAGAAGAAGTACGGCGACCGGCTCCGGCTGCGCCGGTTGGGTGATCCCGCCGACCTCGACTCCCTCGCCCGGGACATGGCCGCGGTCGGTGTCCGCACCTACCAGCACGGGCTCGGGGTCGCCTTCTGCGGGGAAGGCCTGGACCTCGCCCTGATGCGGACCGCCGTACAGCACGGGTGGTTCCGGTCCTGGCTGCTCTACCTCGACGACCGTCCGGTGGCGTTCTGGGCGGGCACCTTGTGGAACGGCACGTTCAGCCCGGTCACCCCCGGTTTCGACCCGGCCCTGTCCCAGGATTCCATCGGCCATTACACGATGTTCCGGATGGTCGAGGACCTGTGTGCGGACCCGGAGGCGGTCCGCCTCGACTTCGGGCACGGGGATGCCCGCTACAAGACGGAGTTCGCCCGCGCCGAGACCCACGAGGTGGACCTGCTGATCTGGCGCCGGTCGCCGCGGGCCGCCGCGCTCAACCTCGCCCTCGCCGGCCAGGCCCGGGCGAATGCGTGGGGCCGGATGCTGGCCTCGCGCACCTCGCTCGGGCACCGGGTGAAGCGACGCTGGCGGCAGCATCTGCAACGCTGCTGCCAGACCGGAGAGGATGTCGGGACCGGCTGTTCGGCGCCTCCTGACACCCCGCGGGCCCCGGACGCCCCCACCGCCCCGACCGTGAGGTGAACGCCCCGTGACGAGCGTCGTCGTCCCGGCCCACAACGAGGAACGGGTGATCGCCCGGCTGCTCACCCGGCTCACCGCCGCTCCCCCCGGGGAGGCCGGCCCGGACGGCGTCCCGG
>JARRQM010000237.1:0-5232 GCA_037381765.1 Kineosporiaceae bacterium | reverse complement strand
ACCACAAATTCCAGAGTATCAGGAATGACGGCATGACGCCGCCATCCGTGAGTCGAAGCACGGGGACGGGCAGCGAGCAGGCAAACGATCCCGTGACGGTCCCTGACCGGAACAAACCGACATGTCATTTTTCGAACGAGTTCCGACGATCCCCAGGCCGACGCCCCGTCCGGCGTGGACGTGGCGTCCAGACCAGGGCCAAGGTCAGCAGGCGTGCCGGACCCGGCACGACACCGCACCAGGGGTCAACCCATCGAACCTGGCCGCGGCAGAGGTACAGCTGTCGCCCCACCCCTGAGGTCGTGGATGATGTGCCTTGCCATGCCACGGGGTGGGCTCGGTGAGGGGATTTCGGTGAGTGCGGATCAGATCGAGGACACCGGCCAGGGCCCCGGGTGGGATCTGCCGGGGTATCGCCTGGGCCGGCTGCTCGGCCGGGGCGGTTTCGCCTCGGTGTACGAGGCCGAACAGATCAGTCTGGGCCGCCAGGTCGCGGTGAAGGTATTGATGACCGATCTGGGGTCGGATTCCGATCGGCGCCGCTTCGACCGCGAACGCACCATCCTCGCCCGGCTATCCGAACACCCCTCCGTCATCGACGTGCACGACGCCGGGATCAGCGCCGAAGGCCGCCCCTACATCGTCATGCGACTGTACCGACACGGCTCCCTGACCAACCGGCTGTCTGCGGACGGCCCCCTTCCCCCGGCCACGGTCGCCACCCTGATCGGCCACGTGGCCGCCGCCCTCGACGCCGCGCACGGCATCGGGGTCCTGCACCGGGACGTCAAACCCTCGAACATCCTGCTCACGGACAACGGTCAGCCCGTCCTCGCCGACTTCGGGATCTCCCTGCTGCAAGACGCCCACGCAGCCACCGGGGCAACCTCGACCACCTTCTTCTCCCTCGCCTACGCCGCGCCCGAGATCCTCGAAGACACCCTGTTCTCGACCTCCTCCGACATCTACGGGCTCGCCGCCACCGCCTTTGCCGCGCTCGCCGCCGCCCACCCGTTCGACGCCACCGATCCCCGTACCGCCTCCCGGATCCTCGACGGGCCACCCCCCGAACTCGACCCGGCACTACCCGCCGCCGTCCGGGACGCGGTCCGGCACGGCATGGCCCGCGACCCCGGCGACCGGCCGGCCACCGCCACCGACTTCGCCATCGAGCTGGCCCGCGCTGCCGAAGCGGAGCCGCCCGCTCCGCCCGCCGCCTGGGATCCTGGCCGGCCCCCCGGAACCCACCCCGATCCCCGGAACCGGTTCCGGCACCGGTTCCGGATCCGGCTCCCTCCCCGTCCCCACCTCCGGAACCGGCGCTGTCCGGAGTCGAGGCTGCGGGGCGGCCCCCGGTTCCCACGGTGGCCCCCGACGCGGGCAGAGCTGCCGGCGAGGACAGGGCTGCCGGCGATGACAGCGGGGCCGGCGAAGACAGCGGGGCCGGAAAGGCCGGTGCGGTCGCCGATGCCGCCGGGGCAGATGAGGTCGTCGGTCCGCGCCCCCGACTCGTCCCCGGACAGGACGACACGACAGTCCCGTCGCGGCACACCCGTCCCGAGCCCGGGGGTGCCGCCGTTCCGGGTGGTCCACCGCCGGCCCCGTCCCGGGCGCCCGTCCGGCAACCACCCGTTGGTAGCGATCAGGCCCCGACGGAGGTATCCGGGGTCATCCCGCCCCCGTACCTCGGTTCGGCACCCGATCCGGTTTTCCCGCCGTCACCGCGGGGCGCCGCCGTTGAACATCCCCCTCGTGCCCCGCGGAGATCCCGGCGACGCAGACATGCTCTCACCGGGTCGCTCGTCATCCTGCTGATCATGGTGGCGACCGGGACGGGCGTCTCCTGGTTCATCCGCTCCTACCGGGACCCGTCGGACCCGTCCGCACTGTCCACGAGTCCGGCCCCGGCCACCTCCCCGTCGGTGACCGCAGCAGATGGGCGGAAGACGGTGAGTGCCACCGATCTCGCATCCGGGGACTGTGTCGAGAGCGATTTCCGTGACGTGGTGGCCACCCTCGTCGTCGTCTCCTGCGCGGACCCGCACCGGGGAGAAGTCATCGGGGACTACCGCGTCGAGGGAAGCACCTTCCCCGGGGCCGACACCCTGTCCACGGAAGCCAAGAGCCGGTGCCTGGCGATGCGTCCGGACGGGGTGCAGGACACCTTGAAGCTGATGTATCTCATCCCGTCGAAGGACACCTGGTCCCTCGGCGACCGGAAGGTGAGCTGCCTGTTGTTCAGCGAAACGACGGTGACCGCCCCCTTCCAGTAGGGGGGAACAGACCGGGAAGGAACACCGGATTCCCGCCCCGGGGCCGGGCCCACCGAAGGCGGGCGGATCGTCGTGAAGTACCCGGACGACCACGTTCCGTCCACATTGCCCGGCGCCGCCGCCCGGCGGTCCGCCCCGGGGACACGCCACGTGACAGGGGCGGTTCCTCGGCCTCGTAGAATTACACTGTGATCTTCAAGGCAGTCGGTGACGGACGGCCGTATCCCCCGCACAGGTATGCGACTCCCCGACAATGGGCCGACGTGCCTCCCCGCCAGGTCCGCCTCGACGATTTGGTGACCACCAAGCGAACACTCGATCTTGAGCAGCTTCTCTCGGAGGACTCCACGTTCTATGGAGATCTGTTCGCCCACGTGGTCCAGTGGCAGGACACCTTGTATCTGGAGGACGGCCTGCACCGCGCGGTCCGAGCGGCCCTCGCTCAACGTTCCGTGCTCCACGCACGGGTCCTGGTACTGGACAGCTGAGGCCCGGCGATGACCGTAGACAAAGACGGCAACCCACCGGAACACAGCCCGACGGAAGGTCTGTCCTTGGCGCCGGAAGGTGCCGATGTGCGTGTCGTGGACAGTTCCGGCGGCCCCACCGTAACCCGAATCCCCGGGAAAGATGGTGGTTCGGTGACAACTCTTCCGGGAACGTCCGAGGAACGTCCCGAGGTCCCGGAAACACCGCCGCAGGTGATCGCGGATCACTTCACCCCGTCGAATCCCGCGGAGAGGACCGCATCCGACGAAGCCGGGCCCGACAGGACCGCGACCGGCAATGCCGACTCCGAGGGAGCCGGCACGGGGCCCTCTGACACCGGAACCCCCGACGCAGGCGACCCCCGCACGGACACCCCCGACGCGGACACCCCCGACGCGGACGTTCCTGGCACCGACGCCCCCAACCCGGGGGCCCCCGGTACCGGAACCCCCGACGCGAGAACCTCATCGTCGAGGAGCGCTGCTCCCGAACCGACCGGTGATCCCCAGCCGACTGGTGGGAACCGGCAGAACACGAAGCCCGGTGGGCGAGGAGGCCGGAAGTCCTCCCGCTCCCGCAAACGCTCGGGCCGCAACCGGCCGGGGTCACGCCGTCCGGCCAGGTCCGGGAATTCGCCTGCCGACCCGGTGCCCGCTCCCGAGCCGCAGACCAGCACCGCCGACGGGACGCAGGACAAGGACGCCGTCCTCGATCCCCCACCCGCAGCGTCCGGACCGGGCGAACCCGCTCCTGAAGCCCCGCAGCCCGCCGTGGACGTCCCCCCTGCTGATGCTCCAGCAGCGGAGAGCCCCACTGAGCCGGACGCCCCCGGAACTGACGGAGAGACACCGGCCCAGGATCCGGAACCAGCGCCTGACCCCGCCGGTGCGACATCCGGGTCTCTTCCGGTTCCGACACCGGCCGAAGAACCTCCCGTCGGCGCGGCCGAAAACGCGCCTGACGGCACCTCGCCAATCACGCCCGAAGACACGCCGGACGACGCGACAGCCGAGGCACCGGACGACGCGGCAACCGTGTCCATCCCGCTCCCGACCCCGGCCGAGGAGCCTCCCGCCGACGCGGCGACCGAGGCACCGGACGACGCGGCAACCGTGTCCGTCCCACTCCCGACCCCGGCCGAGGAACCGACCAGCACCGCCCCCGCCGAGGAACCAGCCGGAGACACCCCCGCCGACACCCCGGTCGCGGAGCCCGACGACACGGCCGCCACGGAACACCCCCCGGCCGATCTCCCGGAGGTGGCCGCCCCGTGGGGGCCCGGAACGGAACCGGGGCAGGTCGAGGTCGGGGCCCGGGTCTCCCCCGCCGAGTCCCCGCCGATCCGGCAGCTACGGCATCGCCGGCAGACCGGTGTCTTCCTCCGGGGACTCTTCGCCACGCTTCTCGTCGGGGTGGCCGCGTACACGAACTGGGTCGGTGTGTGGTCCCTCCCGTTCTCGATGCGGCATGCCAACCCGGAGATCTGCGCAACGCTGACGCCGACGGCCGCCCCGGTGAAGAACACCGCGGTCCGCGTCTACAACGCATCGACCCGTAGTGGGCTGGCCACCGCCATCACGAAAGAACTACAGAACCGCGGCTTCCGGGTGCCGGACGTGGGGAACGATCCGGAGGGCGGGACGGTGACCGGCCCCGCCGAGGTCCGCTACGGCCCGAACGGCGTCCTGGCCGCCCGGACGGTTGCGGCGACGGTCAACGGCGAGGTCGCCCTCGTCGATGACGGGCGTTCCGAGTCGGTCGTCGACCTCGTCGTCGGCCAGAAGTACGCCGGGCTACGCTCGGCCGCCGACGTCGACGAGATCATCGCCCCACCGGCACAGGCCTGCTCCGCGGCGGGCTGACCCGACCAACCCGCGATGGTGCACCTGCCCGCCCCGAAGGGCACGGGCACGGTACCGGTGGTGGAGCCGGCGCCGGAGGGCACGTCGCCGCGGCCCGGGACCTCCTCGACGACCCGGACGGGATCGTCCACGCGACGCTACAGGTGGGACCCGAAACGCGCCCCTGCTGCGATGAACCCACCTGGGGGCGCCGCCCTCGGCGGACCGAAACAGGGCAAGCGCACAGCGGTGAGCACCGGCAGAGGTCGCCCAGCGCGCGGAGGGCACGGGAAGACGCAGGCGCGGGCAGGGACGTCGGGGACGATCGGCGCAGAGAAGGGGACCCGGCAACGACGGGGGAAGCGTCACCAGGTCCCCGGTGTGGGCGGGTCGGGGGAGCCCGCCCGATGTTTCGACAGTAGATCACCAGGGTACGGAACGCGAGCAGAAACGCGGATTCATCAGATCTTCATATCTTTTCTGGCGACCCGGGCGACCCGGGCGACACCGCCGGGTGATGCGGCCGGGGGTCCGCCGCGCGACCGGCCTCCCGCCCCGACCCGGCCCCGGCCCGGCCCGGCTGCCGGCAAAGCCCCGGCTGCCAGCAAAACAAGAGACAGGCCGAACCC
>JARRQM010000236.1:0-4034 GCA_037381765.1 Kineosporiaceae bacterium | reverse complement strand
GTGAACGGGGCCATCTTCACGCCGTGCTCGCTCAGCACGGCACAGCTCGGCTCGACACCTCAGGCAGGACGTAGAGGTCAGGACTCAGAGTTGTGACCAAGCGCATCGAGGATCCAGTGCCGGCCAACGGTCCAACCGAGGAACATCGCGTGCCCATCCTTGACCGGCTGCCCAACCGCGACGCGTCGCAGACCGTCGATGAGGTCGCCCATGACGCGAGGGCCATGGGCGGCCAACGACCGGTCGTCGAGGAACGCCTCCGCTTCGGAAGGACTAGCGACGCTGAGGAAGAAGATCGCCTGCCGCCAGGCATATGCCGCGTCCTTGACCGTCGCCAGCGGGCGTTGCTGCCGCGATGCGAGGTCGAGGAGCGCACCGGTGTATCGAACGGCTTCGTGCGCGAGCTCGATCCATGACCGAGTGGGCTTGACGCCGATGAGCACCAATGCGGCCAGGTTGTGGGTCGTGAGGATCTGGGATTGCTCGATGACCGTTCCGTTTGCGGCAACAGACCGTCCGCCATCGGGCGTTCGTCCAGCTCGCGCCCAACACAGGTCGCCGAAGCTCTGGCCCGGTTCGGCCGGTCGAGTCCGTCGCGAGGTCCAACCGGACGTCGCATGTGCCTTGGTCGGCTTGGTCAGCCCGAAGATCTGCTCGGCATCAATCCCGTAGTAGCGGGCGTACAGGGTTCCCCCGATGACCTTCGCGGCCGCCTGAGCCGCCTTGCGGAACTTGTCCGAGAACCGACCTATGAAGATGTCAGCAGCAAGCTCCTCGACGAGCGGTACCTCGTGGCCTGCCGACGAGAGCAGGTGCTGGAGTTCCTGAACCAGAGGATTCGGCGTGATCGTCGCGGGGAAGTTGTCAAGGGTCACCGCACCGACGCGTCGAGCGACCGCCATCGCCTCATCAGCGGTGGCGTGGCTGTGCGCAACCGCTGCGCGCACCCACGGAAGCTCGGTGAGCTGGATCTGCTTCTCGAGGTTCACGAGCAGGAGAGACCTCCGCCGACGGAAGGCCCTGTAGTTCGCGGCGGCCAGGCGCGCGAGAGCATCATCAGCAAAGCTTGATGCGACCACCGATGCGCTGATCTGGGGAACCAGCGCAGCAAGCACCTCGGCCGAGGGCACTACGCCCTCCTCAAGTAGCTTCTCGACAGGAGCCGACTTCGCACGAGTCAGCACTCGCAGCACGCTCGGAGGCATCGCCGCATCCTCGGCAACTCCGGACTCCGCTGCTTCGTCCGATGTAACGCTTCCGGTGAACGCTTCGGGGTGCTCGATACCCTCGGTTGGATCCAGTCCGCTTACACGCGTGGCCGCGATAGACGCGAGCTGGGCGTGGGCAGGCGCGGTCGCAACAGCTCGCTGGATAGTCCTCAAAGCGCTGTGCTCTTCGGAACCCGGTCGGCCGCGCTTCGCCAGTTGGGATTCGATCGCGCACCTGACGAAGCCCATCTCGCGGACGGGCAGGTCGTCACCGACGGCAACAGTCCTCAGCGCCCGGACAAGAATCGCGACGTTCTCTTTCGGCTTCTTGTGTTTCGTGCTGAGCGTGTGGAGTGCGGCAAGGCGGTCGTATTCGTCGACGAGCGCTGCAGCTCTGGCCCGCCAGGCCGCGTTGTCGGCGAAGTCGAGGTGCCCGTCGTGGTACCGCTCGAGCCACAGAGCAAGAACGCGGTCGCCGAACGGATTCCAGACGGCGAGTGCCTCGCGCTGCGTTTCCACCCGTAGATTCGGCTTCCGGCTACGGAGTAGGTCAGCCGCCTCGCGGGCGGTGATCCGAAAGACGTGATCCGGCGGCGAAGTCGGTGCTTCCGCGACCTTGGGTGTCAGGCGGAACCTCTTGGCAAACGGAGAGATTGCGTCGAGCAGGTCGAGGGCGCCGACCCGATCGCCAGCGCGTACGAGCCACGCGACAGTGAGGAGGGCTGCGTCCTCGGGGATCTCGACCCGGTACGCGCCGGAGTCCAACAGGGCGTAGAGCTCCTCAAGCCCCTGATCCGTGAGGAAGTATCCGAAGATCAGTCGCCGAGCGGCAGGAACGCCCAGTCGCTGGGCGAGGGCGATCTCATCGGCCTGGAGCGGCACGTCTGCCATCGCACTGCCGGTCGCGAACCCGCCTCGCATCACTTCCAGAGTGACCCAGGCCGGAAGCCCCCGCACGGGGACGCGAGAGCCGACGACACCGTTTCCGTCGGCCATACGTTTCATCGTCGGAGCCCAAAGTTGGGCGCGTCGATCAGCACGGCGGCGCACGTCAGGATCCTCGTGCGTGGTCGCCGTGAGGATGGCCTTGCCCAGTTGATCGAGCGCGTATCCGTTCATCATCGTCCGCCTGTCAGATTGTGATCGCCGACGTGGCAGGCTCCGCCCCTGCGCCCTCCGGGTCCCGAGCCCGGTGCTCTGCTACTGAGCTACACGTCGTTCGCCGATGCGGCCGGTGCTGCCCCG
Source organism: Kineosporiaceae bacterium (assembly GCA_037381765.1). Taxonomy (GTDB): domain Bacteria; phylum Actinomycetota; class Actinomycetes; order Actinomycetales; family Kineosporiaceae; genus JARRQM01. The sequence continues at coordinate 1,581 of JARRQM010000236.1, read as the reverse complement.
GTTCCATCCGGGGGACAGCCCGGCGCTCTACTACCGAGCTTCACATCGCTGTCGTCACCCTATTGGCCCCAATGGTCTGGCGCCGAATTGATTTCGTGGGGGGTGACGCGGCCTTGTGGGACTTGAGCGGTCAGTGCACCAGGCGCCTGGCGGCCCGTCGCGCCATGGTCACGGGGTCGGTTTCGGGATCGAGTTGGATGGTCAGGGCATCGAGCAGGATGCCGTTGACGACGTGGTGCAGCAGCAAGACGGCGTCCCTGCCGCCGGGCAGGCCGCGGCCGATGTGAAAGGCAACGTCGGAGTCCAGGTTCGTTCTGAGGAACGGCCCCAGTTTCGCGGCGATCTCGGGTGAACGAGCCGCCTGCAGGCGTAGTTCGAGCAGGGCCGTGGCGATCCTGGGCTGGGCGATGAGCCGCTCGACGATGTACCCCACGTAGGCGGGCAGTGTGTCGTCGCCGTCCAGTTCGGCCAGGTCCGTCAAGCGCCCGGGATCGGGAGCGAGTCGTTCGAAGACGCGCTCCGCCATGCCGAGGAACAGGTCCGCCTTGGTGGGGAAGTAGTTGGCGCACGTCCCGGTGGGCAGGCCGGCCTCGGCGTCCACGGCCCGGTGGGTCAACGCCCGGCTGCCGGAGCCGCCCAGCAACGCCAGCCCCGCGTCGGCGATGAGCCGGCGACGGGAAGGGTTGGAGGCCACGCCCCATTATTACTACCTCAGACCACTACAGATGTTGTACGTTCGTAACTGGCACAGCTGTAGTGGTTGCAGTTGCCGTGAGAGGAGCCCCCGTGCGTGATCTCGTGTACTACATCGCCACCTCCGTGGACGGCCGTATCGCTGCGGCGGACGGCGACTTCTCGGTCTTCCCGCAGCACCCGGACACGCTGCGGGCTGTGTTCGACCTCTACCCCGAGACCTGTCCGACACATCTGCGCGCACCGCTGCAGATCACCGCGTCAGCCCAGCGGTTCGACACCGTCGTCATGGGTTACCGGACCCACGAGCCCGCCCTGGCAGCGGGACTGACCAGCGCCTACCCCCACCTGCGCCAGCTCGTCGCCACCCATCGCCGCCTGCCTGCGGACCCCACCGTCGAGACCATGAGTGGCGACGTCGCCGCACAGGTCGCCCGACTCAAGGCCGAGCCCGGGCGGGACATCTGGCTGTGCGGGGGCGCCGACCTCGCCGGCCAGCTCCTCGACGTCATCGACGAGGTCCAGGTCAAGGTGAACCCCGTCATCCTCGGTGACGGCATCCCGTTGTTCGGTACCGGAGGGGACTACCCCCAGGCGCTCGAGCTCGCCGACAGCCTCACCCTGCCCGGCGGTGTCGTACTGCTCACCTACCGCAAGGCATGACAGCTCACGGCACACGGCACACGGCTGCCGGTGGCCCGGATGGTCGTACTGCTCGGCTGACCGATGGTGGCCGGTGTCACGCCCTCTCGCCGGGAGGTGGGAACGATGACGTGACAGGCCCTCAGTAACGTCCGCGCTGCGCGTCTGGTCCCCGGGTGCCGCACGGGTCTCCGGTGTGTGGTCGAGCTGGCCAGGATCGTTGCCGGTGAGCGAACCGCAGGCTGC
>JARRQM010000235.1:0-4045 GCA_037381765.1 Kineosporiaceae bacterium | reverse complement strand
CCTCGCGGCACGACCCTTGGGACAAGCTCACCCGCCGGCCTGGACCGGGACCGGGCCGGCGGCCGGAACGGGGCGTCCGCCCACCGCGGCCGGGGCCGCGGACCCGGAACCCGCTGCCGGGCCATATCGAGGTACTGCGGGAACGCCCCCGGGTCGATCGGCCGGGAAAACAGGTACCCCTGCGCCAGCCGGCACCCCATCCCCAGCAAGGCACGCTGCGCGGCCCGGTCGCTGACCCCCTCGGCGACCACCTCAAGTCCGAGATTGCGCCCGAGATCGACGATCGACCGGACGATCGCCAGGTCACGCTCGTTCCCCTGCATCCCGCGGATGAACTCCTGGTCGATCTTCAGCTGGTCCACGGGGAGCCCGCTCAAGTAGGTGAGCGAGGAGTAGCCCGTACCGAAATCGTCCACCGCCAGGTGTACCCCGGTGGCCCGCAGCCGTTCCAGGGTCTGCCCGACCCGCCGCGGGTCGGCGATCACCCCCCGCTCGGTCAGCTCCAGGCAAACCAGGTCGGGCGGGACACCGAACCGCTGCATCGCGTTCCATACCTGGTCGGGCAGCCCCGGATCGGCCAACCAGCGGGAAGCGAGGTTCACCGCGACCCGGACCCGGCGGCCCTCATCCAGCCAGCCCCGCCCCAGAGCGAGGGCCCGGTCGAGGATGTACGCCGACAGCACCGGCACCAGACCCGAATGCTCCGCTGCCCGGAACAGCGTCTCCGGGGCCACCTCGCCGAGTTCCGCATGGTGCCAACGAGCCAGCACCTCAACCGAATGCACCCCGCCGCTGCCGAGGTCGACGATCGGCTGCACCTGGACGTCGAGTTCGGCGCGGCGGATCGCGTCCTGCAGGTCCCCGGCGAGGGTCACCGTCTCGGTGCTGTCCTGGACGAGGTCCGCGCTGAACAGCTGGAGCCCGCCACCGGCCTGTTTCGCCACGTACATGGCGATATCCGCGTTCCGCATCAGGTCCGAGCCGGTCGCCCCGTGCCGCGGCCCGAGGGCGATCCCGAGCGACCCGCCCACCCGCAGCCGGCTCCCGGCGACCTCGACCGGTTCGTCGAACACCGTGAGCATGGTGCGGGCCAGGGCCAGCGCATCGGGTTCGGTGACCGCCCGGGTGGTGAGCACCGCGAACTCGTCCCCGCCCAGCCGGGCCACCGTCGCCTGTCCGCGCGCCACGACGTCCAGCCGCTCGGCGAGCACCTGGAGCAACTCGTCCCCGGCCGCATGCCCCAAGGTGTCGTTGATCGCCTTGAACCCGTCGAAATCGAGCAACATCACCGCGCAACGCCGGCCCCCGGACAGGGCCAGGTCGGCCGCCTCGTCGAGGGTCTCCCGCAACCCCAACCGGTTCGGCAGACCGGTCAGCTCATCCCGCCGGGCCTCATCGTGCAACCGTTCGATGAGCTGCCCGTTCCGCAGCGCCATACTCGCGTGGTTCGCCACCGTCTCCAGCAGCCGGGCCTCCTCCGGGCGGAATCCGCGTCCGCCGATCCGCCACACGACGAGAGACCCGTCACCGGCCGGCGTCCGTAGAGCGGCCACCAGCCGGGATTCCCGTTCCCCCGGAGCCGGGCCGCCACCCGGGGCCGGGCCTGCCCCGGGGAGCGGTCCTGAGCCCGGTCCCGGGCCCGGGCCTGGGCCTAGGGCCGGACCCGGACCACCCTCAAGCGGCGGACCACCCCTTCGGGTCGGGCTCCGGCCGTCCCCGCCGACCCGTTCCGGCCCGTGCGGAACCCAGCCACGTTGCAGCCACCAGCGCACCGGACCGTCCTGGGGGACGGTGAGGAACACCTCCGTCGCGTCCGCCCGCAGCAGGGCAAGGGAACGTTCCAGCACCACGGTCACCACATCGGCCTGGGCCGGTGCCTGGGCCTGGGCCAACACGTCGGACAGCTCGTACAGTCGCTCCAGGGCCGAACGTTGGTCGGCGAGTGAGGCGAACACCTGGTGGACCAGCAAGGCCACCGAACCGGTCACTCCGAGGGTGAGCGCCGCCCTCCCGTCCGGGGACGCCACCACGCAGGCGAGCCCCGCCACCGCGGACACCACCGCCACCCCCGCGGTGAGGACGAGCCGCGACAGGGCCCCGGTCGGTGGCTCCCCCACCCAGCCCGGCTGCGACCAGGTCGGTTCCCGGCGGCACCCCGGAAGCACCGAGGTAGCCCCCACCTCCACCGACGTCGCGAGCAGGACCGCCCCGAGCAGCGCCCCGAGTGCGGAGAGCAGGCCCAAGCCGGCCGGACCCTCCTCCGCGGACAGCAGAACCGTGCCCGCCGACGACCCCAACGGGGTCAACGTGAGCAGCAACCCGAACGCCGTGAGCGCCGTCCCGGTCCCGGCCGCCGCAGCCCCCGTCTCGATCGCCGTCGTCCGCACCCCGCGACGCCGGTGCAGGACCTCGACGAGGAACGTGGCCACGACCCGGCCGGCGAACAGGTGCAGCGGTGCGGCGAGGAAGAGGCCCGCCGCCAACGGAACCGCTTCGAGACCGATCACCGCGGGGGCACCACCCACCGTCCGCTGCAGGCGCACCGGTGAGGCCAGGGTCACCGCGAAGAACATCGCGAGCACCCACCACGGGAGGCTGACGAACCCGCCCAAACCCTCCGGACGGGTATGGGCCGACCCGAACCAGCCGATCGCCAGCAACGCTCCGGACACGGACAGGGCGCAGACCCACCCCGGCCCGGTCATCGGGCCCCGTACCGCCCCCGGGCCCCACAACATCACCGGGCCCGGCCGGGGTCCCGGGCCCGGGTCGCGCACCTTCGCCGTCCCCGCGGACGCACCGGATCCCGCCGTCTCGGGCACCGTGGTGCCGGGCGGGCCGGCGAGATGACGCTCACGCATCCGGTTGCCCCCGGGGCGGGTCGACGAGGCCTGCCCCCTATTCGAGCGCAGACCGTTGTTGAGTCGTCACCCTTCGTTTCGGGATCCACTCGGGCGCCCCGGGATTCCCCCGAACGGTCCAGCCCTGGACCGAGCCGGCCCAGAACGTCCCGGCCCAGAGCTTTCTGCCCCAGGAACGGGCTGGCCCAGGGCTTCCCGGCCCAGGAACGGGCCGGCTACCCGGCTTTTCCGGGCACCGCCCGGCGCCGCCCCGGACGCCGCATCCCCGACCACAAGAGCGCCCGGAGCGGCAGGTGCCGCAACACCATCGTGAGCGCCTTGTACCGCCGGCTCGGCACGCTCAGTACCCGCCCCCGCCGCACATCCGCCAGGCAGTCGGCGACGAGCCGGTCCGCGGACAGCCACGCCCAGTCCGGCACCGAGGACATGGCGAGTTTCGCCCGGCGGTGGAACTCGGTGCGGACGTACCCCGGGCACAGCGCCGTCGCGGTGACCCCGGTCCCGGCCAGCTCCGCCGCGAGCGAGACGGTGAACGTCGTCGCCCATGCCTTCGCCGCCGAGTACGTCCCGCCCGGCAGGAACCCCGCCACCGACGACACGGTGATCACCGTGCCCCGCCCACGCTGCACCATCGGGGGCACCCCGGCCCGGGTGAGCACGAGCACCGCCCGCACGAGAACGTCGAGCAGCCGTTCCTGATCGGCGACATCCCCGTCGAGAAACACGTTTTTCAAACCGAACCCGGCATTGTTCACCAGTACGTCCACCGGACGGTCCGGGTCGCCGAGCCGGTCGGCGACCTTTTGCAGGGCGCCCCGGTCGGCGAGGTCCGCGGACATCACCTCGACCTCGACCGCATGCCGGTCCCGCAACTGTCCGGCCACCTCATCGAGCCGGTCGACGTCCCGGGCGACGAGCACGAGGTCATGTCCGGAAGCCGCCAGCTGCCGGGCGAACTCGTAGCCGATCCCTGCCGTCGCTCCTGTCACCAGCGCTGTCGTCACATCGCCTCCCCGGAGGTGCACGGTCACGGGTCGGCGGGCAGCCTAGCCGCCGCACCCCCAGAACGGGCCACCCCTTGCCGAACCGAGATAACCTGCCCGCTGTGCGGTTGGCGACGTGGAACGTGAACTCGATCAGGGCCCGGGCCGACCGGGTCTCCGACTGGCTGCACCGCAGCGACG
>JARRQM010000234.1:0-4058 GCA_037381765.1 Kineosporiaceae bacterium | reverse complement strand
CTTGACCGGGTGAACATCCGATCTGACTCCTGGCATCACCTTGATCGTTGTCTGGGTACGGTCCTGTGAGCTGCGCGTTTACGGTACTCGTGGGTCGGCCCGCGAACCGATGACATCTGCTCACCGCAGTGGTCGGGACTGCCACCACCCCTGATTCGCCACGGATGCATCGGTACCCCAGGTCGGGTTCTCTGCCGCTGGATGTCGGTGGTGTTCGCCAGGATTGCCGAGAACGTTTCACCGGACCAGGAACGGGGACAGGGATGGACACCAATCACGGGTGGGGCACGGTGGGCTGGGATGCCTGGACGGACGCGGGCCGGGTGCGAGAACACCTGGCGGCGGGCGCGGACCCCGACCACATCGACGACGAGCCGTGGGCACGCCCGCTGCACCTGGCTGCGGAGACCGGCTCAGGGGAGGCGGTGACGGAACTGGCCGCTCAGGTCAGCGACATCGACGCCCTCGACGACGCCCGTAGTGCCCTGTGGGTCGCGGTGTATGAGCGGCGGACCGAGGTCATCAAGGCACTACTTGCCGCCGGGGCCGACCCGTGGCGCCCGATGATGGCCGGATGGTCACCGGGACGGCTGGCCCTGGCCGGCCCCGACGCCGCCCTGTTCACCACTGCGACCGGCATTTCCGCAACCGCAGGCACCTCGGCCGCCGAGACCGATGCCCGGGCACTGTCGCAGGCGGAGGCCGAGATGGTCGCCAGATCCGCCCGATTCAGCGACGCCCTGACCGACCTGGACACCGATGGCCTGGGCCTGGCCGCGGTAGCCGGGATCGACGCTCGGGAGGCGATCCGCCGCCTCCGGGCCGTCCCCGACGACGAGTTCCCCACCAACACCGACGCCACCGGCCAGGGTCTCGACCCCCGGCAGGTCAGGGAGGACCTGTTGGATCTGGCCGTGGACGACGGCTCCGGTATGGAACTGTTGGTCGGGGTCAGCGACGTCCCCGGTGGGTGCGTCATCACCCAGCCCTGGAGCTACGCACCCAGCATGCCTGTCGTCCAGCAGCTGCTGTCCGCAGGGACCCGCTGCTACGGCTTCTACGGGAATCCCAAGAGCGGCGACCAGGGAAGCGCCTGCGTCGACGGTGCACGCATCGCCGGTGACACCTGGCCCGGCGGCCCCGCCGAGGCCGAGGACCCCGCCGACCTGGTATTGATCTCGTTCCTGCACAACTCGGACCCGGTGGGTTACGTCTGCGCCTATGCCGGACTGCACCTGGACGATGCCCGTCCGGTGACCGGGCTGCCCGACCATTGGGTGCGGCTACCCGAACGGGACTACTGGACCGAGATCTGACGGCCCGCGATCCCATGGGCCCGAGTACGGGGCACCGACGTGCACGGGCTGGTCGGTGCCCCGGGTGGCAGCTGCTCCCGCCACCGTGCCCGTCAAGGCGTCGCCCGCATGCGGAGGCCGCCAGCGGCCAACCACACGGGGGCAGTCTGTGGCGGTCAGCGACCGGCCGGTGGAACGCATCATCGAGGTGATCGGGACGCCGCGTCGGGACGCGTCCGCGAAGTAAAGGTTGGCGGTCCCGCATGCGTGGCAGCTATGGTCGGCGGCGTCCGTTGACGCGAGAGGAAGGACCGGCCGTGTGTGAGCGCGCGACCCGTCGCATCCCCGCGTGCCTGTTCGAGGTGATCCTGGGACTTTCCGCGCTCCCGGTGTGAGCGTGATCTTCTCGGTGTGTCCGGCTCGTCCTGAGCCGTTGACCGTCCGCGTCTTGCCTTCGCCCGTGCCCTGCTGCCGCTGAGCCTGGTGTGCCGTTGCGCCCCTCTCCGTCGGTGGGGTGTCGGCTGTGCGCAGGTACAGCGCTGCCGTGAACGCGCCTGCTCCGGGGCTGTCGGTCCATGTTTCCCGGATCAGTCCTGAAAGGCAGACACGATGATGACGAACCTCGGTCCCGCGCGCCCACCCGCTGTCGCGGGCTCGGTCCCGCACACGGCCCGGAACCTGGTGGAGGCGCGGATTCGGTTGCGCCGCAACGTCGGGATCCTGGCCCATGTGGATGCGGGCAAGACCACCCTGACCGAACGGCTGCTCCTGCTCACCGGACGCACCCATCGTGCCGGTGAGGTCCACGACGGGACGACGGTGACCGATTTCGACCGTCAGGAACGCAGCCGCGGGATCACCATCTGGTCCGCCGCGGTCGCCTGCTCCTGGCGCGGTCATGACCTGGCCGTGGTGGACACTCCCGGGCACGTCGACTTCGCGGTCGAGGTCGAGCGGTCGCTGCGGGTCCTGGACGGTGCCGTCGTCGTCCTGGACGGTGTCGCGGGCGTCGAACCGCAGACCGAGGCGGTGTGGCGGGCGGCCGACCGGTACCGGGTGCCGCGGGTGGTCCTGGTCAACAAGCTCGACCGGGCCGGTGCCGACCTGGACCGGTCGGTTGCCTCGCTGCGGGACCGGCTGGGCGTGGACGCGCTCGCCGTGCACCTGCCCGTCACCCGGGACGGCCGCCTCACCGGCCTGGTGGACCTGGTCGACCAGCGGCTGCTCACCTGGCCGGACGGCGAACTCGTCGTCGGTCGGGTTCCCCCGGAACTGGTCGAGGACGCCGGCCTGCGGCGGGAGTCGCTGGTCGAGCACGTCGCGGCGCTGCACGAGTACGCCTTCGACGTGGTCAGCGCCGGAGGCCAGCTGGACGCCGGCACGCTGCGGGCGGCCCTGCGTGACCTGGTGCTGTCCGGTGAGGCCGTCGTCGTGCTCGCCGGTGCCGCCTACCGCGGGATCGGGGTGGAACCGGTGCTCGATGCGGTCGTGGACCTGCTGCCCTCGCCGCGGGACGTCGGTCCGGCCGAGGGCACCTGGCAGGGCGACCCTCGACCGGTCGACCCCGACGCCGACGCGCCGCTGGTCGCGTTGGCGTTCAAGGTCGACCACGCCGCGACCGGGCGCCTGGTCCACGTGCGGGTGTACGCGGGCACGCTGCACCCCGGCGACCGGGTGCTCGACACGGCGACCGGCCGTACCGAGCGGGTCGGGCGGCTGGTCCGGGTGCACGCCGACCGGCTGGTCGACGTCGACGACGCCGTCGCCGGTGACGTGGTGGGTGTAGTCGGGCTGAAGGCCGTCGGCACGGGCGACACCGTGTGCGCGCCGGGCCGGCCGGTCGTCCTGGACCCGGCGCGGTTCGCCGAACCGGTGGTGGCGGTCGCCGTCGAACCGGTGTCCCGGGCCGACGCCGACCGGCTCGGTGCCGCACTGGCCCGGCTCGCCGACGCCGACCCGACGCTGCGGGTCAGGTCGGACGCCGAGACCGGGCAGACGCTGCTGGCGGGCTGCGGCGAACTGCACCTCGACGTCAACCTTGAACGGCTACGCGCCGGGTACGGCCTGACCGTACGCGTCGGCCAACCGCGGGTGGCGTTGCGGGAAACCATCACCGGCTCGGTGACCGGCCTGGTCCACCGGCACGTCAAACAGGACGGAGGAGCAGGGCAGTTCGCGCACATCGTCCTGGACGTCGAACCGACCGGCGACTGGGCCGTCGACCTGGAGTTCACCTCGGGTGTCACGGGCGGGCGGGTACCGGCCGAGTTCGTCGCGGCAGTGCAGGCGGGATGCCGCGACGCGCTGACCGGTGGGCCGCTCGGCGAGCGGGTCGTCGGCGTCCGGGTCCGGCTCGTCGACGGCGCCACCCACGTCCGGGACTCCTCCGAGCTGGCGTTCCGTACCGCCGGCCGGGCAGGGCTGCAACGGGCACTCGCCCAGTGCAGTCCCGTCCTGCTGGAACCCATCTCGCAGGTGGGCGTCGAGGTTCCACCAGAGTTCCTCGGGCCCGTCCTCGGCGACCTCGGTGCCCGCCGGGGCCGGGTTCTCGGCCACCGGCCCGGACCCGGCGGGGCGGTCGCGGTGACCGCACTGGTGCCCTTGCGGCACCTGTTCGGCTACACCACGGCACTGCGCAGCATTACCCAAGTCCGCTGATCCCACAAGTCCTGCCCTCTCTTATAATATATCGCAACCGAAGTGAACGCCTGGAGATCCGTAACCAGCTTAGGGTAATCCGTTAGCAGGGCAGGCGATGTACGG
>JARRQM010000233.1:0-5641 GCA_037381765.1 Kineosporiaceae bacterium | reverse complement strand
CCCCGTGGTCGCGGACCGACCCGGCGGCCGCGTCCTCGTCGGCCGCCAGGCTGATGGTGACGTCCCCGCCCTCCCCGTGCTCGATCGCGTTCGCCACGAGATTACGCACGATCCGTTCGACCCGGCGCGGGTCGCATTCGGCGAAGCAGGTGTCCTCGGCGTCGTGGACCACGATCCGGCTGCCGTGCCGTTCCGCGAGCGGCCCGAGCCCGTCGACCACCCGGTGCACGAGTTCGCGCACGTCGAACGGTTCCGCGTCGAGCCGGGCGGCCCCGGCATCGAACCGGCTGATCTCCAGGAGGTCGGTGAGCAGGGTCTCGAACCGGTCGAGCTGGGTCTGCAGCAGTTCAGCGCTGCGAGCCACGGCGGGATCGAAGTCTTCCCGCGCCTCGTACATCACCTCCCCGGCCATCCGGATCGTGGTCAGTGGGGTGCGCAACTCGTGGGAGACGTCGGAGACGAACTGCCGTTGGGCCCGAGACAGTTCCTCCAACCGGTGGATCTGCCGTTCCAGGCTCGCCGCCATCTCGTTGAAAGCCCTGCCCAACCGGGCCAGATCGTCGTCACCGCGCACCCGCATGCGCCGGTCGAGCCGGCCGGAGGCAAGTTCCTCGGCGGTGCTCGCGGCCTGCCGGACCGGGGCCACCACTTGCCGGGTCACCACGAAGGCGACGGCGCCGACGAGGAGTACCAGGAACACCCCGCCGAGCAAGAAGATCCGCTGCACCAGCTGGAGTACCTGGACCTCCCGGTCCATCCGGTAGATCAGATAGAGCTCGTAGGTTCCGCCGGCGGACTGGCCGAGGTCGACGAGAGTGCCCACGGCGACGGCGGGGACGGTGCGCTGGGCGTCCCCGGAGCCCGGGACCGGAAGGGCCACACTGGTACTCGGCTGCCGCCCCGGCAGGGCATTCACCTGGGAACGGAGCGCCACCGGGATGACCGAGTCGATCTCGGCGTTACTCAGCCCGGTCGAGGATCTGCCGCTCACCGGAATCACGGACTCGCCGGTGGAGGCCGGGAGCAGGACGACGATCCGCAGCGGGTCCGCAGCGGGTCCGGCGAGCCGGTTGACGAGGTCACTGGCGAGCTGGCCGGGATCGTTCGCCGCCTGGTAGCTCGCGATGAACTGGTTGGCGTCGGAGAACACGACCGCGGACTCGTTCTCCGCGCCCTTCCGCCGCGACTCCACCAGACCGTCGCTGATCTGGCTGAGCAGGATGCTGCCGACCACGGTGACGACGACCAGCCCGAGCAGGATGGTGGTGACGACCACCCGAAGCTGCAGGGAGGCCCGCCATCGCCCGACGACGACGTCGACCCACCACCGCCGGACCCGGTACGCGACATCGCCCAGCCGGGACAGCTGTGGCACTAGGCCGGACCCGCCTTGTACCCGACGCCGCGCACGGTGATGACGATCTCCGGACGTTCCGGGTCGTTCTCCACCTTCGAACGCAGCCGCTGCACGTGCACGTTGACCAGCCGGGTGTCGGCCGCGTGCCGGTAACCCCAGACCTGTTCCAGGAGCACCTCGCGGGTGAACACCTGCCAGGGTTTCCGGGCCAGCGCGACCAGCAGGTCGAACTCCAGCGGGGTCAGCGCGATCACGTCGTCCCCGCGGCGCACCGAGTGCCCGGCCACGTCGATGGTGAGGTCGCCGATGTCCAGGACTTCGGGGGTGGGCTCGTCGCTGCGCCGCAACCGGGCCCGTACCCGGGCGACGAGTTCCTTCGGTTTGAAGGGTTTGACGACGTAGTCGTCCGCCCCGGATTCGAGGCCGAGCACGATGTCGACGGTGTCGCTCTTCGCCGTGAGCATGACGATGGGAACCCCGGACTCGGAGCGGATCTGCCGGCATACCTCGATGCCGTCCCGCCCCGGCAACATGAGGTCGAGCAGCACGAGGTCAGGCCGGCTGCTCCGGAAGATCTCCAGCGCACCGGTACCGTCCGCGCAGAACACGGGATCGAACCCCTCGCCCCGCAGGACGATCCCGAGCATTTCGGCAAGAGCGGTGTCATCGTCGACCACAAGGACGCGTCCCCTCATGGCCCCATGGTGGCACCGGCGCCTGGGGCGGGGCAGCGCGACCCGACGCAGGAGCCTTTCCGGGCATCCGGTGCCGCCCGGGCCCGCCCCGGAAGCATGCGAGGATGGGCCAGCGACGACGGGGGGCGACCAGGCCATGAACGAGGGGGACGGGATGTCCGAACGCACGCCCGACGCGACGTTTCCGGACGGCGAGCCCGGCGGAACCGGCATACCCCCCGGCGGGGCCCCCGCACCGACACACCCGCCCATGCCCGGCTACGGCCCTCCAGCAGCACCCCCGCCCCAACCCGGCTACGGCGAGGCCCCCGCCTGGGGACCCCCACCCCAGCCCGGCTACGGGGCCGCCCCCGAGTGGGGGGGCCCGGCGCCATGGGGTGCGGCCCCGACCGCCCCCCCGGCTACCTGGCAGCCCCCGTCGAAACCCGGGATCGTCCCGCTCCGGCCGATCGCCCTCGGGGAGATCTTCGACGGTGCCTTCCAGGCGATCCGGACGAATCCCCGCACCATGATCGGCATTCCGGCCCTGGTGATCTCGATCGTCACTCTGCTCAGCGTCGCCCCGTTGGCCGCGTCGATGGCCAACGTCACCTCCGTGCTGGAGCCCGGGTCCAGTGACCGTGATCTTCTCTCCGCGGTGGGGGGCTTCTACCTGACCCTCCTCACGTCGAGCCTGCTCAAATACCTCACGATGAGCGTCGTCACCGGGATGCTGGTGGTTGCGGTGAGTGGCGCCGTACTCGGTGAACGGCTCGGTCCGGGGCAGGTCTGGGCCCGGGTGGGCCGCCGGATCTGGGCGGTGCTCGGTCTGTCCCTGCTCGTCACGTTCGCCGTCCTGCTGCTCCTCGTGGTGGGGGCGCTTCCCGGGGTCCTGCTCGCCCTCGCCGGGATGCCGGTGCCCGGAATGTTGCTCTCCGTCGCCGGGTTCATCGGCATGTCCGTGCTGGTCGTCCTGTTGAACGTCCGATGGACGGTCGCGGCCCCGGCCCTGCTCCTGGAAGAGCTGGGCGTGTTCGCCGCCCTGCGCCGTTCCTGGAGGCTGGTCCACGGGAGCAGCTGGCGGATCCTCGGAATCACCTTCCTCACCCAGATCGTCGTCGCGATCGGGACGTCGATCCTCGCCATCCCGTTCTCGGTCCTGTCCATAGTGATCGCGCCGGCCGGAACGACCGCGGGTTTCTGGCCCAATCTCGGCGGGCAGCTGCTCGCCGGGACCGGGGACATCCTCGCCGGCGCGGTGTTCTACCCGTTCGCCGCCGCCGTGGCGGCCCTGCTGTACGTCGATCTGCGGATGCGCCGCGAAGGCCTCGACGTCGAGCTGCTGCGCAGCGCACAACACGGAGGACCGCCCACCGTTCCGGGCGGTACGGCGTGAGCCGACCGCTGCTGTCGCGGCGGCGCCGCACGGCGACCGCATTCGGCCTGTTGCTCGGGCCGGTCCTCGCGTTCGGGGCCGGTGGTGCGGCGGTCGGCGCCCTCCGGCAACGGGTTCCCGTACAACCGGATTCGGATCAGGCCCGGCAGTGGGCGGTGGAGGAACTCGCTCGGCCCGAGTACCAGGAGAACCAGCCGGGGCTGGTCGAGCGCGTGCTGAACTGGATTCTCGATCAGCTGAGCGCGTTGACGTTACCGGAGGGCCCGGGCTCCCGACTGGGGCTGGCCCTGTTCGTCCTGGCCCTCGCCGTCGGGCTCGGACTGATCCTCCGGTACGGCGGCGGTCTGCCGCGCTTCACCGCCGCGGCGGGGGCGGACGGGACGGATCTGTTCTCCGGGAAGGTCCTCGACGCGGCCGGGCACCGCGCCGCCGCCGACCGGGCTGCCGCGGCCGGTGACTGGAGCGCAGCGGTCCTCGAACGGTTCCGCGCCGTGGTGTACGGGAATCACGCGGCCACCGAAGGCGCGGACGTCCGGTTGCGCGCCCTCGACGACCGGGTGGGTGCCGCCCGGCCCGCGGTGCAGGCCGTCGCCACCGCTCCGGGACCGGCGGTGCCCCGGTGAGCGCCGCACAGGTCGCGGCGCCGGACCCCACCCGGTCCGGCCCGGGTACCGGAGCAGCCCCGGCGGGAGGACCCACGCCGTCCGGCGGCTCCGGGGTCTGGCTCCGGCGCTGGCGCAGGTCGCGTTCGTCGCTGCTGGTCGCCGCCGCCGTGTTCCTCGTCGCCTTGCTCACCGCACTGCTCGCGCCGTCACCCGCCCGGGGCGACCTGGATGCGGAGTCCACGCGTCCCGAGGGCAGCCACGCGGTACTCGAAATCCTCCGCGCCCAGGGAGTTTCGGTCCGCCAGGTCCGGACCACCGAGGACGCCACCGGGCTCGGCGCCGGCCACACCCTCGCCGTCGTCCATCCGAACCTGCTCGGCCCCCCCGAGCTCGCCGCCCTCGCCGGGACCGGCGCCGATCTCGTGCTCGTCGAACCCGACCTGCCGACCCTGCTCGCCCTCGCCCCGTCCGTCCAGGTCGCCGGCACCGTGGCGGTCACCGACCTGCCACCCGGATGCACCGACCCGGACGCGGTGGCTGCCGGGACCGTCACCGCCGGGGGGCAGCTGTACCGGGCCGTCGACGGTGCTACCGAGTCCGGTGTGCAGACCTGCTACCGGCAGCCGCCGGGACCGGACGCCGGGGCCGCGAGTCTCATCCGCAGCCGGTACGACGGGCGCCGGATCACCGTCCTCGGGCAGGCCGACGTGCTGCGCAACGCTTCCCTCGCCGACCAGGGCAATGCCGCCCTGGCTCTGCGGATCCTCGGCGCCCACCCCGAACTGACCTGGCTGCGTCCGGACCCGCTGGCGGTGCAGCAGTCCGGACGGCCGACCCTGGGCGAGCTGCTCCCCGACTGGGTGCACTGGGCGACCTGGCAACTCGTCCTCGCCCTCGTGGTGACGATGCTGTGGCGGGCCCGCCGGCTCGGCCGGCTCGTCACCGAGCCCCTCCCGGTCGTCGTCCGGGCCGCGGAAGCGCAGGAAGGGCGGGCCCGGCTGTACCGGCAGGCCAGGGCCCGTGGGCGGGCCGCCGCCACCCTGCGCACCGCGGCCCTGCGCCGCCTCGCCACCCGGCTGGATACCCCACCGGAGGCCACCCCGGAAGCCGTCGCCGCCCTCGTCGCGGAAGCGACCGGCCGCCCCGGCCCCGAAATCACGGCCACTTTGCTCGGCGGCGCCCCCGCCGACGATGCGGCCCTCGTCCTGCTCGCCGGCGAACTCGACGCCCTGGAGCGGGCGGTGGCCAGCGCCGACACCGGCCCCCACGGGACCGCATCAGGATCCGTGCACGGAAGGAACCCCGAGGAGCAATGACCCAGCCCGTCGACCCCCGGTCCCCCCAGATCCCCCCGGTGGCCCCGGCAGCGCCACCGGAACCGGGCCTGCCCGGGACCTCCCCGTCCACGAGCCAGGAAGCGGCCGGAACCGCCGCGGCGGCGCCCTGGGCCGAGACCCCGCCGGCCCCCTGGTCCGCGGCGACGCCCCCGGCCGACCCTCCGCTGCCGCCTGCGTCTGCCCCGGCCCCAGCTGCGGCCCCGGCGCCCCCCGCACCGGCCCCGGCGGCGACTCCGGCACCTGCCCCGGCTCAGGCTCCGACCCCGGCACCT
>JARRQM010000232.1:0-5761 GCA_037381765.1 Kineosporiaceae bacterium | reverse complement strand
CCGGAGGATCCGACCAGGTCCACCCGGATCCGGCAAGTCGAGGTGTGGCTCGGACGTGAGCGATACCTGCTACGACTTTCCGGGGACACCCGACGGCTGGGCGAGGTGCTATCCGCGCGGTTGTCCGCATTGCGGGCCAGAAGGCCGGAGAGCGGAGGGCTGGTCGAGGTCCCGCTCGCCGACCGGGTCGCCGTGCTCCGGGCGTACCTGCTGCCCTCCGGCGCCTACCGGCGGCGGCGCGGCCGCCGCTCCCGGGCGTCGGAGTCGCGGTTCCACTTCGGCTACCCGGGCCGTCCTTCCCTGGACGACATCCGCGCCCTCGCCGAAGGTTGTGCGGTGTTCCGCGTCACCGGGGGGTAGCGCATTCCGGGGCCCCCATCGGCACGTGCCCGGGCACCAGCAGGAACGTACCCGGGCAACCGGTTGAGGGCGGGCACCTTCCGGGACCGGGGAACGTCTCTGCCTCTTCGGGAACCGCCATGATCCGCACGTTCTTTGCGGATACGATCACGCTGGCGCCATCGGGTTCTGCACCAGATCGTGGTCGCCGGTTCCTGGGGAGGGAAGGTTCATGTTCGCCGCACTCGGACGGTTCGTCGTCGCGCACCCGTGGCGGGTCATCGCCGCCTGGGTGGTGGTCGCCGCCGCCCTCATCGGGTTCGCCCCCACCCTGGCCGATATCACGACGACGGATCAGACGGCCTTCCTCCCCGACCGGTACGAGTCCGCGCGGGCCCAGAAACTCGCCGATAGCGCCTTCCCCCGGGCCACCGGTGCCTCCGCGGTCATCGTTGTCGAACGCCGGGACGGCGAACCGCTCACCGCGACCGATACGGCGGCGGTGACCGCAGCCGCGCAGGCCCTGCAGGCCCGGCAGCTGCCCCAGGTCCGTTCGGTACAGACGTCGCCACAGTCGGTTTCGGAGGACTCCCGGGTCCAACTCATCCAGGTGGCCTTCAACGGGACGACCGAGAACGAGGACGTCCAACGCGCGGTCCCGGACCTGCGCGCGGCGGTTTCCGCAGCCACCGCCGGGACGCAGCTGCGGGCGGGACTCACCGGTGAGGCCGCCGTCGCCGTCGACACCATGGACAAGTTCGCCACCGCGGAGCAGGTCGTCGGCATCGCCACGATCGCCTTGATCATCGTGCTCATGTTGCTGATGTTCCGCAGCCCGCTCGCCGCCGCCTTGCCGAGCGCCGCGGTCGCCCTCGTGATGACGGTGTCGAACTCGGTGATCGCGATCACCGGGCAGGTGTTCGACTTCCGGATCGGCCAGGAACTGCCGATCCTGCTCACCGTCGTGCTCTACGGGATCGGCACCGACTACATCCTCTTCCTGCTGTTCCGGTACCGGGAACGGCTGCGCCGCGGCGATGACAGCCGCGCCGCGGTGCGGATGGCGGTGAACAAGGTCGGTGAGGCGATCGCTTCGGCAGCCAGCGCGGTCATCGTCGCGTTCGCCGCGCTGTGGCTGTCCAGCTTCGAAATGTTCAAAACCATGGGGCCCGGTCTGGCCATCGCGGTGGCCTGCATGCTCCTCGCCGCCCTCACCCTCATCCCGGCCGTGGTCACCCTCATCGGCCCGCGGGTGTTCTGGCCGTCGAAGGCTTGGCGTACCGCGCCGCAGGGCAGTCTGTCCCGCCGGGCCGGTGGCCTGGTGTCGCGCCGTCCGCGGCTCATCGCTGTCGTCGGGGTGCTCGTCCTCGGCGGGCTCGTCGTCGGGACCACGCAGTTGCGGCAGGACTACGAGTCCTTGGGCTCGCCCCAGCCCGGGACAGAGGCCGCCACCTGGTACGACGAGATGACCACGGCATTCCCCGCGGGGCTGATCACCCCCACTCAGATCTACCTGCACGCCGACACCGGCACCCTCGACGACGCCGCGGTGGATCGGTTCGTCGAGGACCTCGCCGAGGTCCCCGGAGTCGGCGGGGTGCAGCCGGCCGGTGCCGACGAAGCCGGGAACCCGGTGCTGTGGGCCGCCTCGACGGACCACCGCACCGGCCTGGTCACCCTGCTGCTTGAGGACAACCCGGACAGCACGGCCGCCATGGATGTGGTCCGCGGCAGCCTGCGGACGCGGGCCCACGCCCTCGCACCTACCGGCACCACCGTCGAGGTCGGCGGCCTCACCTCGGCCTTCGTCGATGTCGCCGCCGTCACCTCCCGGGACCTCCGGGTGATCTTCCCGGTCGCCGGGGCGCTCATCCTGGTCATCCTGATGCTGCTGCTGCGGGCCCTCGTCGCGCCGGTGTACCTGATGTTCGCCGTCGCCCTCGGCTACGCGGCAACGCTGGGCGCGACCACCCTGTTCTTCCAGAACGTGCGCGGCCAACCGGGGCTCATGTTCATCCTGCCGATCTTCGTCTACCTGTTCGTTGTGGCGATCGGCACCGACTACAACATCCTGATGATCGCCCGGCTGCGCGAGGAGGCCCAGCTGGGTTTGCCGCCCCGGCGGGCTGCGGATATGGCCGTCGAACATGCGGGTCCGTCCATCGCCTCGGCCGGGGTGATCCTCGCCGGTACGTTCACCGCCCTCACCTTCTCCGGGATCACCATGCTCACCCAGATCGGGTTCGCGGTGGCCGTGGGGATCGTGCTGTCCGCCTTCGGGATCGCCATGTTCATCGTGCCTGCGGTGACCGCCACGGTCGGCCATGCCGCCTGGTGGCCCGGACATGGCGACGCTGTCAGGAGCGGGAGCGGGAGCGGGAGCGGGAGCGGGAGCGGCGGCCGGGACGGTGACGGCGGTCGGGATGGCGACAGCGGTCGGGAGTCGGAATCGGAGCCGGAGCGCAGTGAAGCCCCGTAGCCCATCAAAGCCCGGATCCGGATGAGCCCGGATCCGGATGAGAGGGGAGTCGGATGGGAGGGGACGAGGGGGTCTCCTCCCCGAACGGCGCTGGTGGGGCGCTCCCCGAGGACCTCGGGGGTCCGAACGACTAGGCTTGTCCTACCGCTGACCAGGCGGCACGCCGATCATCCCTGCGGAGGAACGCATGGAAAGCAGTAACCCCGTCTTCTCCCGGTCCAGGGAGTTCCGGCGCGGGGGGTACGCGACCTTCGAACCCGGTACACCCAGCGCGACCGAACTGCAGGACATGTACACCTCGCCGGCGGCGTCGGCGACCCAGATGGGCCGGATGACCTTCGACGACGTCGTCGTCCGTACGGCGCTGATGTTCGGGGTCCTGCTGGCCACCGCCGCCGCCACCTTCGTGCTGGTGCAGCCGGGACAGTTCGGCATCGTGTTCATTTTCATGATCGTCGGGCTCGGGCTCGGCTTGGTGAACTCCTTCAAGCGTGAGCCGAGCCCGCCGCTGATCCTCGCCTACGCCGGGGCCGAAGGCGTGTTCGTCGGCGGGATCAGCCGCCTGTACGAGTCCGCCTACTCCGGTGTCGTGCCGCAGGCGGTGCTCGGAACCCTCGGCGCCTTCACCGCGATGCTCGTGCTGTACCGCAGCGGGAAGCTCCGGGCCACCCCGAAGTTCCAGCGGGTCCTCGTCATGGCCCTCGTCGGCTACCTGCTCTTCGGCGTCATGCACATGATCGGGGTGTGGCTGCACCTGTGGGGCAGCGTCTACGCGGGGAACGGGGTACTGCCGCTGCTGCTCAGCGGGTTCGGGGTGGTGCTCGCCTCACTGTTCCTCGTGCTCGACTTCGACTTCATCGAGCAGGGGGTGCGCAACGGTCTGCCCGAGCGTTACGCGTGGACGGCGGCCTTCGGTCTCGTCGTCACCCTCATCTGGCTGTACCTGGAGATCCTCCGGTTGGTGAGCATCCTCAACCGGGACTGACCCGATGCGGCGGAGGGGTCCGGCATGAGGTGCCGGGCCCCTCCGCCACGTCATCCCCGATCCCGTCCCCGCCCGGGGCGTGCTTCGTCGCAGGCACGGCGTCACACCGTGCCCGCAGCGAAGCGGAACAGCCCCGCACAACGCCGCATCCTGCGGCGGAAAGTCGCGCCTTGTGGCGTGGCCGAAACCGGGATGCCGAGATTTCACCCCGTCGGGGCGTATGACTGGCTCCGGGCCGGTGGATCCCCGCCCGGGGTCCGTGGAACCCGGGGCCGGATCGTTCCCGGCCGGTGCGCAGGAGCTGCAGCGGGAACTTGACCGGGTGGCCGACCGGCTGCGGGTGCTCGGGCCCCGGCTCGCCGGACGTGGGGACGATGCGGGGCTGGCCACGGTGCGTCGGACCCTGCAGGAGCTTGCCGATCTCGGGGCCGCGGCGGAGGACCGGGTGCGACGCGACGTTCCCGTGCTCGGTGCGCACGCGCTCGCCGACCAGGTACTCGTCCTCGGCCACGATGTCCTCGCCGCAGGCTCCGTCGAGTCCGTCAGCCGGGCCCATGACCTGCTGGTGGCCCTGCGTCGTTCGCTATGACCGAACGTCGCTGGCAAGGGCGATCGGCTGGAGCGGGGCCGGTACCGGAGTGCGCTCCGGCCCGCCCCGCCCCGGGGCAGGGGTCAGCTGAGCCGTTCGTAGATGATCGCCATCCCCTGCCCGCCGCCCACGCACATGGTTTCCAACCCGAACTGGCCATCGCGTAGCTGCAGGGCGTTGAGCAGTGTCGTGGTGATCCGGGCCCCGGTCATACCGAACGGGTGGCCGAGGGCGATGGCCCCGCCGTGCACGTTGAGCCGGTCATGGTCGATGCCGAGGTCGTCGGCGCTGGGGAGCACCTGGGCGGCGAAGGCCTCGTTGATCTCCACGAGGTCGATGTCGGTGATCCCCATCCCGGCCCGGGCCAGGGCCTGCCGGGAGGCCTCGACCGGGCCGAGCCCCATGATTTCCGGGGACAGCGCCGACACCCCGGTGGACACGACCCGGGCCAGCGGGGTGAGCCCGAGTTCTTGGGCCCGGGTGTCGCTCATCACGATGAGGGCGGCGGCCCCGTCGTTGAGCGGGCAGCAGTTCCCCGCGGTCACCGTGCCGTCCTCGCGGAATACCGGGGCGAGCTGCTGCACCGCGTCCAGGGTGACCCCGGCACGCGGGGAGTCGTCACGGTCGACGGCCGTCCCGTCCGGGGCGGTCACCGGCACGATCTCCCGGGCGAAGACCCCGTCGGCCTGGGCCTTCTCGGCGCGGTTCTGGCTCCGCACGGCCCACTCGTCCTGGGCCCGCCGGGACACCCCGCGCAGTCCCGCGACGTTCTCCGCGGTCTGCCCCATGGCGAGGTAGACGTCGGGGAGTTCCCCGTTCTCGCGGGGGTCATGCCACGGCTCGCCGGTCCGGGCGGTCCGCTCACTGTGGGCCCGGGCGGCGGAGAACCGGGGGTTGAGCCATTCCTCGGGGCCCTGCCCGGCTCCGGAGAACCCGGCGTAGCGGGACACGGATTCGACCCCCGCGGAGATGAAGGCATGCCCTTCGCCGGCCCGGATGGCGTGGAAGGCCATCCGGGTGGTCTGCACGCTGGAGGCGCAGAACCGGTTCACCGTGGCCCCGGGCAGCCGGTCTTCGCCGAGGAGCACGGCGACGACCCGGGCGAGGTTCATCCCGTGCTCGCCCCACGGTTCCGCGCAGCCCAGGTAGAGGTCGTCGAGGTCGGCGGGGTCGAGTTCGGGGAGCCGGTCCAGAGTGGCCCGGATGAATTCCGCGGCGAGGTCGTCCGGGCGGTTGTCCTTCAGCGAGCCCTTGAACGCCCGGCCGATAGGCGAGCGGGCGGCGGCGACGATGACGGCCTCGGGCACGGCTTCTCCTTACTGGGGTGCGTTCTCGTGGGGCCCGGCAGGGGCCGGGGCTGGAGCCGGGG
>JARRQM010000231.1:0-4104 GCA_037381765.1 Kineosporiaceae bacterium | reverse complement strand
GCCTCGCTGTGGTGCGCCACGGCACCCCTTTTCTGGTTCATTCTCCAGTCCTTTCTCCTGAACGTTCTCATCGACGTCCCCACAGATGTCCTCTCGATGGTGATGTGGGTCTCGATGGTGATAATGGTGATGGCGCTCGTCCTGCCCGTCCCCGCCGTGGTGCTCGGCATCCTCGCCCTGCGGCAGTCCGGCCGGCACCGGCGCGCCGGGTTCATCCCCGCGGATCGCACGCCCGCCGTCATCGGCCTGGTCCTCGGCAGCCTGGAACTCGTGTTCTTTATCCCCTCAGCGGTCGTGTGGTTCATGATCAGCCTCGCCGGCGCTTAACGATCTTGGCCAGAGTTGCTCACCGCCGGACCCGTTGGAGCGCATGAGGTCCGGGTGGGTCAGGGCCAGGAGGTGCTGATCGAGATCCGGCAGGCGACGGCCTGGTCGAACGTCTTGC
The DNA here is from genome assembly GCA_037381765.1 of Kineosporiaceae bacterium. Classification (GTDB taxonomy): domain Bacteria; phylum Actinomycetota; class Actinomycetes; order Actinomycetales; family Kineosporiaceae; genus JARRQM01. Next base: position 3,659 of record JARRQM010000231.1, on the reverse strand, counting down.
GGGCAGCGGCGATCTGGTCAGGGTCAGGGGGATGTCGTTGCGGCGGGACAGGTTGAAAGCGTGGGCCGCCAAAGCAGGGCACCCCCGGCCCATCCATACCCGGGGTGAGTGACCGGGGGAGTCTTCCCCTCCGTCTCCGCGGACAGCTGATCTCCCTGTCTGCGGCCCGGTGCGGGTCGTGTCGTTGCTGAACGAGTGATCCCTCCGGCGGTCGGTTCCGAGGCCGTCGGCCACCTCGTTGCCGGCACCGTCCGGAGGGACCGTGAAAAACCCTGAGTTTGGTTCTTTGCGGTGGTCAACGCCCTCAAATGCGTGACCCAGGACAAGCGATTTGATCAGTCGACGCGTCACTGTGCGTGGAGGCATGTGGAACGGTGACGAGCAGGGAGAGCGCTCGCGATCAAACTGGTCGTGGTGAAGCAGCCACCGCAAATGCCGCCGAGCGTGCTCGGCTCACGACACTGCAGCGAGTAGGGGCGGAGTCGGCGGTCATGGCGCCCGTCGCCTGCATCAGGCGTCGCTGGCCGGGTCAGGACGCAGGGGGCCGGGGTCAGCAGGGTGAAGAAGCTGGTCCAGGTGGCCGGTCTGGAGGTGGGTGATGTCGCCGTGGGAGTCGAGGGCGGCGTCGAGAAGGAGCGCCAGGGAGGTGCCGTAGACGGGCACGTCGGTGGGGTTGTCGAGCAGTCGGTACTCCGGATGAGAACGGCAGGGGTCTTCGGCGGCTTCTTCGCGGACCCTGCAGGCCACCCAGTACGTGGTGAGGGCGCGATCGTCGGTGAATGCGCAGATGCTGCGACCGTCGGCGGTGTCGATGATGGCCAGGATCAGCCCGGCTTGGTCCCCGAGCCAGACCTGGCGGTGCTCGCTCGGAGGTCGTAGCCGCCAAGTGCCGTTGAATAAGCTGGCGGAGCCGATCCGGTGGTGCAGGGCGAGGAGTTCGGCCGGTGCCGCCCACATCGGCTCGGGTGAGGGTTGGGTTGTCGGGTGGTCGCGGATCAGCCGGTCGATGACCTCACCGATCTGGACCGTGGCGGGTGTCAGGTACCAGCCGGGCATCGGACAGAGGGCGCCGTCGGGGTCCTGGGCGACGGCGACGAGTCCGGCATGCAGGGTCACCGACCGGTTCTGCCCGTCCACGCGGTCGTTGACGTTGACCCGGACCTGCGACAGCGTGGCCGGTACCTGGTCGGTGCGGATGCCGGGGCCGGTGTAGCCGGCACGGTCGCCGTCGGCGGTGATGGCGCGGGGATGGCCGATCTTCAGATCCAGCAGGGGATTGGGCAGGTCGACGATGCCGTTGCGGGTCAGGTAGGGGTACAGCCGCGCGGCCCAGCCTGTGCTGACCTCACCGCCGTAGGCGTCGGCCGGGTTGTAGATCCGCTGCCAGAAGGCCGTGTCGACGTCGCCGGAGGCGGTGCGCACGAATTGGTCGGTGATCGCAGCCAGGGACCGACACCACGTGTGCAGGCCGAATTCGGTGAGCACGTCGACCCGGTCGCGGATCTTCTGCCAGTCCGCCACGGTCCCCGTGAGCCGGATCCAGGGGATCCCGCAGACGCAAACCATCCACAGCGTGTAGTACGGGGAGTAGGCGTCCAGCAGGGTGACCCGACCGGCGATCCGTTCCAGGGACGTGCTGGTGGAGAAGTCACACTCGAACAGATCGGCGTAGCCGATCTCGGCGGCGAGCAGATCGGCGAACCCCTCAACGGCCTCACCCCAGGACTGGGAGTCCTGAGGCATCGCCTGATCCACGGTCACGGTCAGGCGCTTGCGTCCGGGATGGTTCACCAGGTGCGCCCGCAGTTCCTCGGCGTGCAGACGGACGTGCTGGGCGACGCCCTGGCTGATGGTCAACCACACCGAGTCCGGCGTGAGCACCAGAGGGCGGTGCTCGGCGAACGCCCGGCCGACCGCGCTCAGCAGCGGATGCACCCCATCCGGTTCCAGGACCGGTGCGTCTGCATCGCAGCCGACGGCCAAGACCTCGCCCAAGACCTCACCCAACCGGCGAGTCGGCAGCGGCGCCGTCACCGCAGCCACGTCGTCGACAGGGAAGACCACCACAGCCTGACCGTAACCCAGCGCGCCGACCAGCACAGCCACGCCATCAGACAGACCACGGGCGCCATCGCACGCCAAGCCTTCACCTCGCCGTTCCTGCGGGCGAGTACCTCCGGTTCCCACGGGAGGTAGCAGGTCTTCCCGACCTGAACGCTTTTGGCTAGGGTCTGGCCGTGTCTCAGATCAACTCCGAGTGGCTGCGCGAGCGGCGGGAACTGCCGGCAGCGCTGCGCGCGGAAGCGGCGGCCAATCCTGGAGGTTCGGTCGCCGAGATCGACGGATCGCAGATCTCGGACCCCGACGGGTATGTGCCTGCCGAGGCGATCATCGGGGTGTGGCCGGTTGGGTCAGATGGCCAGGCGACGGGTGAGTTCCTGCGCAACCCGGGGCACGGCCCGGTCCGGGACGACTTCACCCGGCTGGAGTCGCCCGACCACTGGCTGGGCTGGCTGCCTGACTCCCCGGCAGTTGCGGTACGCGCGGCGCTCCAGGACGCGATCACCGATCAAGTCGTCGGAGCCACTGTTCCGTGGATCAAAGTGGTGGCTGATCCGGTGTTCCTGACCGGCGCGGTTCGACTTCCCCACGATCCGCAACGGATCGTGGTCAGGCGGGCCGCGCTGGCGGTGCCGTTCGCCTTGGCCGCGATCTCACCCGACGGGCGGACCGCCGTTCTGACGGGGGTGTTCACGTGGGCGGCTGCTGGGTTGGATACCCCGGGAGGCCGTCGTGACCGGGTGTGGTTCGACCTGGGCATGACCCGGGAACAAGCCGAGGACCTACTCGACCACCGCATCTACGAACTCGATCAACAGTAGTGCTCCGACACGCCCGCCCTCGGGGTCAGGGCACCTGGCGAAGCCGTAACACCCTGCCCTGCCCGGCAGCAGCACCCAGACCGACTACCGGACCTGTCGTGGTGTGGCTGTTCTGGTTGTGCGGACCGGCGACCCGAGCACCGATCATCTGGCTGTCGCGTCAGGTGCACTGCCAGGTGGCAGCGCTGTGCCGGCAGTTGTCGCACCAGAAGAGGTAGGCGATTCCGCCGCTGCCCCACATCCATTGGCCGTGTTCGGCGAAGTCGAGGGTGTCCAGTTGGGCGAGGAAGGTCATCGTGCGGGCGCAGGCAGGGCAGGTCGGGTAGTCGGCGCCCTGGATCCAGCAGGGTTGCCCGCCGAGGCGGTTGAGGTTCTCTCGGCCGTTGGACAGGGCCCAATCCTGGGCTCGCCACCGGGGTGGCGTCACCGCCAGCGACACGTTGGTCTCGGGCAGAGGCTCTTCGGTGAACGGCGGCTCCTGGCGGACCGGTCCATCCGGAAGTAGCTGCACAACGGTGCCGTCGGGAGCGTGACTGGTGTAGATCACGGGGTGAGCCCAACCCAGGCAGGTCAGGCAGGTGGCCAGTTCCAGGCTGGGGCAGGAGGAAACTCCGAGGTATCCGGCACCGGTGTCAGGTGCAACAGGCGGTGAACCGGGCCGTGGCAGGTCGGGCAGGAACCGGTCGTCGTGCCGCCGAGCCGGACCGCCTCCGGAGCGGAGTGCGCATCGGGGGAGAGGTCCCACGTGGGGTGCGGAATCGGGAGACCGGTCCCGGG
>JARRQM010000230.1:0-7895 GCA_037381765.1 Kineosporiaceae bacterium | reverse complement strand
GCATCCACCCGTAGCCCGTCGATGTGGAAGTCCTCCAACCAGAACAGGGCGTTCGCGACGAGGAAGTTACGCACCTCGGTTCGCCCGAAGTCGAAGACGAGCGTGCCCCAGTCGGGGTGTTCGCCGCGCCGGGGGTCGGCGTACTCGTACAGCGGTTCCCCGTCGAAGCGGGCAAGCGCCCACTCGTCCTTCGGGAAGTGCGCGGGCACCCAGTCGACGATCACCCCGATCCCGGCCCGGTGCAGGCTGTCCACGAGGTACCGGAAATCGTCGGGGTGGCCGAACCGGGCGGACGGGGCGTAGTACGAGGTGACCTGGTACCCCCAGGACCCGCCGTACGGGTGTTCGGCGACGGGGAGCAGCTCGACATGGGTGAACCCGAGATCGTGGACGTACCCGACGAGCTGATCGGCGAGTTCCCGGTAGCTCAGGCCCTGCCGCCACGACCCGAGGTGCACCTCGTAGACGCTCATCGGACCGTCATGCGGGTCGCCGGCGGCACGGGCGGCCATCCAGTCCCCGTCCTGCCAGGTGTAGTCGGACTCGATCACGACCGAGGCGGTGGAGGGGGGGATCTCGGTGCCGAAGGCCATCGGGTCGGCCTTCTGCCGCCACTGCCCGTCCCGGCCGAGGATCTCGAACTTGTACCGGGTACCCGCGCCGACCCCGGGGATGAACACCTCCCACACCCCGGAGGAGCCGAGGCTGCGCATCGCGTGGCCGCGGCCCACCCAGTGGTTGAAGTCGCCGACGACGCGGACCGCCGAGGCGTTCGGCGCCCACACGGCGAAGGCCGTCCCGGTCACCTCGCCGAGCGGGCCGGGGAAACGGTGCACGTGCGCGCCGAGTACCCGGGCCAGTTCCTCGTGCCGGCCCTCGCCGATGAGGTGCAGGTCCATCTCGCCGAGGGTGGGCAGGAACCGGTAGGGGTCGTCGAGGACCGTGGGTTCCCCGTCGGGGTAGGCGATCTCCAGCCGGTAGTCGGTGAGCGTCGTGGACGGGAGCACCACCCGCCAGATGCCGTCCCACTCATGTTCCAGCGGGTGCCGGTCGCCGTCCGGGAGCAGGACCGTGACCGAGGAGGCGAGCGGCCGGAGGGTACGTACGGTGACCGTGCCGCCGTGGGCGTGCGCGCCGAGCACCCCGTGCGGGTTGTGGTGGGTTCCCGTGGCTACCCGGGCCAGGGTCACCGGATCCACCGTGGGAAAGGCCCCGTTGGCGGGGGCCGGTTCGGCGCGGACCGGCCCTGGAACGGCCGGGGCGGTGCCGTCGGGCGCGTCGGACGGGAGGCCGTCGGGCGAGGAGGTGGACATGGCAGCAGTCTTCCGCGCCGGGCCCGACCGGCGCCAGCGGGGCCCCGCATCCCGCGCCGGATCGGTTCGGGCTCACACCAGGGTGGTGTGCACCGCCTGGGCGACCGTCTCGACCGAGGCGATCCCCATCTCCATGGTCGTGCTCCGGTCGGAGAGGACCGCCACCGCGTACTCGCACTCATCCCCGGAGATGTAACCGATCGTGTTGACGTGCCAGCCGTCGGTTCCGGACAGCCAGCCGTTCTTCACCGCGACGTTGCTCCCCTCGGGGGCGTTCGTCGGCACGCCCCAGCGCTGGCTCAGGGTCACCTGCCGCATCAGGGACAGCTCCTGGTGGCGGTGGTCCTCGTTGAGCACCCCCGAATGGGCGAGCTGCTGGAGCAGACGGACCTGGTCATCGGCGGTCACCTGGCTCAGACCCCAGAAGCCGTCGGCACCAGGGCGGGTGTCCTTCATCCCGGCGGCGGTGAGGAAGGACTGCACCCCTGAGGCACCGCCCACGCTCTCCCACAGGGCCGTTTCGGCGTCATTGTCCGAGACCGTGATCGCGTCCTCGGCCCAGGCGAGTTCGGTCGAGGAGGGTTCCCGGTCCTGGTTCTCGGCCTGCCACAGCAGGGTGGCGACGGTGGTCGCCTTGATGACGCTGGCGGCCTCGAACCGGGTACTTCCCCGGAAGTCGCACCAGGACCCGGTCTGCCAGTCGTAGACGGTGACGGCGAGCCGGGTCGGGGTGGAGGCCACCGCCTCTGCGAGGCGGTCCTGGAGGGTGCGGACCGTGGCGGTGGCCCCCGCCGGGTACGTGCAGCTGATTCCGGAGCGGGTCGCGGAGGTGGTCGTGTCCGCGGTCGGCCGGTCCGGTGTGGTCGTGGGGGTGGGCTCCGGTGTCGCGGCGGCCGTCGGCGTGGTCTCGGGGGAGACCGCAACGTTCGGGGCCGGGTCCGGGGCGAAGAATCCGGAGGCGAGCCCGGCGACCGGACTCTGCCAGGTGACGGCTCCGACACCGAGGGCAAGGAGGAGGACGAGCGGGTACACGATGACGGATCGGGACCGTCGCGGTGGCCCGGTCTGGCGATGCCGCCCCATCGGACCTCCTCATCGACATCGGGTCACGTTGCGTGACTATTCCTTCCGGGGTGTCGTCCGTGGGTTCCCTCCCCGGGCTCAGCGTACGGCGTGCACCTGAACGCCTTGTACCGCCGGTTGCCGGAACGGTCGTGAGACAAACCGAGCGCTGTGGTGTCGTCACCGTTCGTGATGTGTTCGGGGAATGTTCGGTGTCCCTCGCCACCCCGGCCGAACGGCGTCTCCCACCGCGTCGAACCCCCACGGAACCCCCGGAGGACGACACCGTGGACGCCGTGACCCCCCACGGACCGCGGGTTCGTCCTCGTGGCCGGGGATGACCCGCCATCGTCACCGCCCGGGACGACGAGGTCGATCGGGTGCTCGGGCTGGAACGCGGCGCCGACGATTACGTGACCAAACCGTTCAGTCCCCGCGAATTCGTCGTCCTGCCTCCACGTCCGGTCCGGCCGCCGGCTGATTCTCCCGCCGGTCCGGCCGCCCGCTGGCCCCGGTTACCGGTCCGGTTCCATCGAAGCCGGTCGCCGCTGCGGACCATACGGTGGCGACCGGCAGCCCGGGAGGGGCATCAGGGACCCATTCTGTGGGCCGCCGATGCTCGAAGACAGCTTTTCGTGGGGACACCCCACGGCGAACCCCTCCGGGGCGGAACCGGCCCGGTGTAGGACCGGCGCCGGGGCGGAACCGGCCCGTCAGACGGTGGTCTCCTCGGCGAGCAACCGGTGCACGGCGGCGAGTGGCAACTCGACCCAGGCCGGCCGGTTCCGGCTCTCGTAGACGACCTCGTAGAGGGCCTTGTCCAGCTCGAACGCGCGGAGCAGCAGCTCCTCCCGCTCCGGGTCGTGCCCGCCGGCGCCGGTGTAGCCGGCGCGGAAAGCCCGGCAGGCCTGCTCGACCCAGTCCCGCGCCCGGTCCCGGCGCGGATCGTCCGGGGCCAGGCCGAGGACGGTGTGCCGGGCCGCGTAGTCGAAGGAGCGCATCATCCCCGCGAGGTCGCGGTGCACCAGATCGGGGCGGTTGCGGTCGGCGAGCGGGCGCAGCGGTTCGCCCTCGAAATCGAGCAGCACCCAGCCACGTGCCCCGGCGTCGAGGACCTGGCCGAGGTGCAGGTCGCCGTGCACCCGTTGGAGGCGGGGCGCGGTGGGCAGGTCCCGTACCGCGCGCACCACTTCCTGTGCCCGGGCGGTGTGCCGGGCAAGTTCGGGGACCTCACGTACCGCCCAGGTGAGCCGCTGGTCGAGATGGGCGGCGAGTTCCTGCAGGGTGCGCGGGTCGCAGGGGCGGGTCGGCAGGCTGTCCGCGAGGGCGGCGTGCACGGTGGCGGTTGCCGCACCGATGCCCTCGGCCTCCGCGGTGAACATCCGGTCCTGTTGGACGGCGACGCACGCCGCGGTCCAGGCGTCGACCGCGGCGGGCAGGAACTCCGACACCGAGGCGAGATGGCCGCGGGCCCGTTCCCCGGCTGGGTCATTTATAAAACTTAATTTTTGTGGTTATTTACTCTTTTATACCTTCCGTTATCTGGATGGCAAGGATGAAGCTGACGGCGAGGAAGCACCCCGGGACGGGCGTCCGGGGACCGTACGGGAGGTTCCCGGCTGCAGTTCCCCGGACGCCGCCGCGGCGGCAACGCCGCAGGACAGCACCCGGGTCTCGCCGGCGACCACGGCGACCCAGTCGGAGCCGAACCCCGGATCGTAGGGGGCGTCGTAGACGTGCACCGTGCCACGATCGGTGTCCAAGGTGCCGACGCGGGCGTCGGCGAGTTCCGGTAGTTCCTCGCGCCGGAAGGTGAGCGGCACCTGGTACGTGGCGCGGTGGCCGCCGACCTCGGCGGTCACCAGGTGGATCTCGGTGCGCACCTCGTCGTCCCGGAGCAGCAGGACCCCACCCGGGGCCAGCACGACCTCACCGTTGCCCTTGTCGGCGAACCAGCGTTGGCGCGGAAGCCAGTCCCCGAGCAACCGGACCACCCGGGTCGCGTCGGGCCACCCGGAGGTCACCGCTGCCCATCCCCGGACACCGTGAGCCAGTAGAAGTTCCGCGACCCCATGGTGATCGCCAGTTCGGCGTCCTCGGGAACCGGTTCGAAACCGGTGCCGCCGAAGATGTCGGTGAGCTGGGCACCGGCGGTGTGCTGGGGCAGCCGGATCCGGGTCGCTTGCGGCGTCCCGGACAGGTTGTTCACGCAGAGGAGGGTTGTCCGCCTCCAACTGGACGTAGCGCCCCATCCCGAACACCGGGTGCCGGCGGCGGACCCCGAGCATCGCCCGCATCCAGTGCAGCAGCGAAGAGGTCGCGCCGAGTTGCGCCTCGACGTTCACCGCCGCGTAGTGGTACACGAGCGACTGGACCACGGGCAGGTACAGCTTTCCCGGGTCGGCGGTGGAAAACCCGGCGTTCCGGTCCGGGGTCCACTGCATCGGGGTGCGCACGGCGTCCCGGTCGGACAGCCAGATGTTGTCGCCCATCCCGATCTCGTCCCCGTAGTACAGGTACGGGCTCCCCGGCAGGGACAACAGCAGGGCGTTGATCAGCTCCAGTTCCGCGCGGGACCCATCGAGCAGGGAGGACAGTCGGCGCCGGATGCCGATATTCGCCCGCATCCGCGGATCCGGGGCGTACCAGCCGTACATCGCCGCCCGCTCCTCCGTGGTGACCATCTCCAGGGTGAGCTCGTCGTGGTTGCGCAGAAAGGTGCCCCACTGCGCGCCCGCGGGGAGCTCCGGGGTCTCCCGGAGGATGTCGATCACCGGGGCCGCCCGGCCCTCTCGCATGGCGTAGAAGATTCGCGGCATCACCGGGAAGTGGAAGGCCAGGTGGCATTCGGGTTCGGTCTCGGAGCCGAAGTAGGACACGACGTCCTTGGGCCACTGGTTGGCCTCGGCGACGAGGATCCGGTTCGGGTACTCCTGATCGATGATGACCCGCAGCCGGCGGACGAACTCGTGCGTGCGCGGCAGGTTCTCGCAGTTCGTCCCCTCTTCCTCGAACAGGTAGGGGATCGCGTCCAGGCGGATCCCGTCGATGCCCAGATCCATCCAGAACCGGATCACGTCGATGATCGCGTCTTGAACGGCGGGGTTGTCGAAGTTGAGGTCCGGCTGGTGGCTGAAGAACCGGTGCCAGTAGTACTGCCGGCGGACCGGGTCGAAGGTCCAGTTACTCGTCTCGGTGTCGACGAAAATGATCCGGGCGTCGGCGTACCGCTGGTCGGTGTCGGACCAGACGTAGAAGTCGCCGTAGGGGCCGTCCGGGTCGGCGCGGCTGGCCTGGAACCACGGATGCTGGTCGCTGGTGTGGTTGATCGCCAGGTCGGTGATCACCCGCAGGCCGCGGGCGTGCGCCTGGGCGACGAACTCCTGGAAGTCCGGCAGGGTGCCGTACTCGGGCAGGACCGCGCAGTAGTCGCTGATGTCGTACCCGCCGTCGCGCAGCGGCGAGGCGTAGAACGGCGGAACCCAGATGCAGTCCACCCCGAGCCACTGGATGTAGTCGAGTTTGGACATCAGTCCGTTGAAGTCGCCGGACCCGGAACCGGTGGAGTCGGCGAAGGCCCGGACGAGCACCTCGTAGAACACGGCGGTCCGGTACCAGTTCGGGTCGTTGCGCAGTCCGGGACCCTGGAGGCCTTGCAAGGTCAGATCCTCCTGACGTGCAGAACGTGGGCGGGGTGGTCGTGCGGGTCGAGCCGGACGTAGTTGTGCTCGCCCCAGCGGTAGGTCTGCTCGGTCATCAGGTCGTGCACGGTGAAGGTGTCCGACCAGTCCAGGCCGAGTGCCGGCAGGTCCAGGTGGATCAGGGACTCCCGGGCGCCGTGCGGGTCGAGGTTGACCACGACGATGAGGCTGTCCTCCCGCCCGGTTGGGGTCTGCGACGGGGGCAACCGGCGGCTGTAGCAGAGGATGTCGTCGTCGTCGGCCTCATGGAAGGTGATGTTCCGGAGCCGCTGCAACGCCGGATGCTCCCGCCGGATCCGGTTGATCCGGCGCAGGTAGTCCTCGATGGAACGGCCCTGGTTCGCCCCGCCCGGCCGGTAGGAGGCCCAGTCCCGGGGCCGGTAGGTGTACTTCTCGCTGTCCAGGTACTCCTCGCTGCCCTGCCGCAGGGCCACGTGCTCGCACAGCTCGTAGCCGCTGTACAGGCCCCAGGACGGGGACATCGTCCCGGCCAGCACCGCGCGGATCCGGAACGCGGCGGGCCCCCCGTACTGCAGGTACTCGTGCAGGATGTCCGGCGTGTTCGGCCACAGGCTGGGGCGCATGTAGCCGGCGGCGTCACCGGACAGTTCGGTGAGGTACTCGGTGAGCTCGGCCTTGGTGTTCCGCCAGGTGAAGTACGTGTACGACTGGTGGAAGCCCACCTTGGCGAGGGTGTGCATCATCGCCGGACGGGTGAACGCCTCGGCGAGGAAGAGCACCTGCGGGTCCTCGGCGTTCACCTCGGCGATCAGCCGTTCCCAGAACGCCACCGGCTTGGTGTGCGGGTTGTCCACCCGGAACACCGTCACACCCCGGGCGATCCAGGTGCGGACGACGTCGAGAACCGCCCGGTACAAGCCGTCGGGGTCGGTGTCGAAGTTCAACGGGTAGATGTCCTGGTACTTCTTCGGCGGGTTCTCCGCATAGGCGATGGACCCGTCGGCCCGGATGGTGAACCACTCCGGATGCGCGGTGGCCCACGGGTGGTCCGGGGCGCACTGCAGGGCGAGGTCGAGGGCCACCTCCAGGCCGAGTCCGCGCGCCGTGTCGACGAAGTGGATGAAGTCGGCCGCGGTGCCCAGATCGGGGTGCACCGCCTCATGTCCGCCCTCCGCGGAGCCGATCGCCCACGGCGACCCGGGATCCCCGGGCTCGGGGTCGAGGGTGTTATTCGGTCCCTTGCGGTTCACCCGGCCCACCGGATGCACCGGCGGAAGGTAGACGATGTCGAAACCCATGTCGGCGATCGCCGGAAGGCGCCGCTCCGCGGTGGCGAAGGTGCCGGAGACCCAGGCACCGGTCTTCTCATCCCGGTAGGCCCCCTCGGATCGCGGGAACATCTCGTACCAGGCGCTGAACAGGGCGCGTTCCCGCTGCACGAGCAGCGGGTGGTCGGCGGAGACGGTGGTCAGGTCGCGCAACGGCCGCCGACCCAGGGCGGCCTGCACCTCGGGGGCGCAGGCCGCGGCCAACCGGGCCTGCGCGGGGCGGCCCCCGTCCCGCAGTGCGGCGACGGCGTCGGTGAGGACCCGGGCATCGGCCGGGGCGTGCCCCCCGGCGTCCAGGGCACGCCCGAGGAGCAGGGCGCCCTCCTCCAGCATGAGCGCGACGTCGACACCGGCGGCGATCTTCACCGCGGCGTCATGGGACCAGGTGCCGTACGGGTCGCTCCACCCCTCGACCCGGAACTGCCAGCGTCCCTCCCGGTCGGGAATGACCACGGCGGTGAACCGGTCGAGCCCGGGGGCCACCGACACCATGCGCACCCGGGTGTGCTCGGTGCCGTCCGGGGCGAGGA
>JARRQM010000229.1:0-4109 GCA_037381765.1 Kineosporiaceae bacterium | reverse complement strand
CGCCACGGCCGAGGCCACCGGAGACCCCGGGGACGGCGGCACCGGGGTCGGCCCGGACGGTGCCCCCGAGTTCGGCTGGGCCGCGGCGGCCCGGCCGCTGGGCACGGTGACCGCGCTCGCCGTGCCCGGCGCGACAGGGCCCGACCGGACCGGGGCCACCGTGCGGCTGGCCCTGGCGAGCACCGGCGGTACGGGACGGGTCGGGGTCGCCGGGATCACCGAGGACGGCACCGTGCAGCAGACCCGGGAGGTCGAGGTGGCCGGGGGCCGGACCGTGCTGGTGGCCGTACCTGCCGGGACCGCGGGGCTGGTGCTGCAACCGGACGGGCAGGCGGCACCGGTGGTCGGCGCCCTCATCGTCACCGTGGCCGACCCGGCCGGTGAACTCGTCTCCGTCGGCTCGGTGCGTCCCGGGGTCGTCGCCGGGCGGGTTCCGCCGCGGATCGCCGAGGACCCCCGGGCCGGGCTCACCCCGGACGTGTCCTGACCTGCGGGACGGTCCGACCGGTCGCGGGACCGGATCAGCGTTCGCCGAGGTCCGGATCCACCTGTTCCGGTGCCATCCCGAGCATGTGCGCGACCTGCTCGACCACCACCTCGTGGACGAGGGAGGCGAGTTCGGCCCCGCCGGGAGCACGTCCCTCGACCGGGCGCCGGTAGACGACGATCCGCACCGGTAGCTGCCCTTCGGCGGGGAAGAACCGGCCGAGCGGGACGTCCCCGTGTTCCCACGGCGCCGGGTCGCTCGGCGGGATGTCCTCGACGGCGAACTCGACCCCGTCGAGGTGTCGCGCCCAGCGTCGTTCCAGGCGTTCCACCGCGTCGAGGACGTACTCGTCGAACCGTTCCGCCCGGCTGCGCCAGGCGGGGACGCCCCGGGGCAGCAGGGGGCCGCGCAGCCCGCGTCCGCGCCGGTCCCGGCGGGCGCCGGACGGGGCCGGCCAGGCCACCGGGGGGCGGAACGGCTGCGCTGATGCGGCGGGAGGTCGGGGCCTTCGGGCCATGGCCCCAGCGTAGTCGTGGGGGTATCGGGACACCGGCGCCGACCCGGGCCCGGATCCGGTCCGGCGCGGCGGCTGCGCGGGAACGCCGGTCAGGGGTACTGTCCGCCCCGTGGGAGGTGTCCGTCGTTGCTCACGTACCGCGTGCGGGCGACCCGCGGTGGCCACGCTCACCTATGTCTACTCCGATTCGACGGCGGTGCTCGGGCCGCTCGCGACATTCGCCGAACCGCACTGCTACGACTTGTGCGCCGAACATGCGGAACGGCTCACCGCACCGCGCGGGTGGGAGGTCGTCCGGCTCACCCCGGATCTGGAGCCTCCCGGCCCTACCCACGACGACCTCGTCGCACTCGCTGACGCCGTCCGTGAGGCCGCCCGGCCGCGCCCGGAGGACGATCCGTCGGCGGCGGCACATGAGGCCGGCACCGTCGAGGTCGGCCGTCGGGGGCATCTGCGGGTGTTGCGCGACCCGACGGTCTGATCTCCCGCACCAGTTCTCCCCCGCCAGTTCTCCCCGCCAGCTCCCGCACGCCGGTTCTCCCGCACCAGTTCCCCGCATCGGCCGGTCCGTTTCGCCGGGACGCGCCGGATATTCAACTCCCCGGCCGGAGCTGTCGAAGCAGTCGCGTACCCCGACGGACGCCGGTTCGATCCCCGGCAGACAGGCCCCGGAGGCCCCCCGCATGCCCGCTCCCCGCCGTACCGCACGTTCCCGCACGCTCGCGACGCCGTCCGCCCCCGGGCCGAGCACCCACCCCGGACCGAGCACCCACCCCGGGCCGAGCACCCGCCCCGCCGGGACCCCCGTCCCCTCCCCGGCTCCGGGAACCCGGCCGGCCCGGACGTCCTCGCGCAGGCGCTCCCGCGGCACCGTCACCGCCGACCCGTTGGGCTCGCTCACCCAACGTGATCACCGCCCCGATGCGGCCTGCCGTGGTTGCGGGAGCCCGCACGTCACCCGGCTGACGATGAACCTCACCGACGGCACCTCGGTCGACTTCACCTCCTGCCATCGGTGCGAGCACCGCAGCTGGGAGCACGAGGGCGGGGAGCTCACCGTGCAAACCGTGTTGGATCGGACCCGGAAGGCCTGACCCCGGCGGGGAACCGGCTAGCCTTCCTCCGTGGCCACAGCCGAACCCGAAGCCCAGCCCGGACCCCGCCCCGCAACCCGGGCCGGCGGGTCCGGCGCCCGCAGCCTCACCCACGTGGTCAAGGCCTACGACGTCCGTGGACTGGTCGGTTCCGACCTCGACGAGTCGGTGGCCCGGGCGCTGGGGGCGGCCTTCGCCGAGGAGGTCACGTCCGGGCCGGACGCCGGCCCCGATCCGGTGCGGCAGGTTGTCGTCGGCCATGACATGCGCCCGTCCTCGCCGTCCCTCGTCGGGGCGTTCGCCGACGGGGTGGCCGGGCAGGGGCTCGACGTCGTGCTGATCGGCCTGTGCAGCACCGACGGGCTCTACTACGCGAGCGGGGCCCTGGACGCCCCCGGCGCGATGTTCACCGCGAGCCACAACCCGGCCGCCTACAACGGCATCAAGCTGTGCCGGGCCGGGGCCCGCCCGATCAGTGCGGACACCGGCCTGTTCCGGGTCCGGGACACCGCGCAGGCCCTCCTGGACGGGGACGGAGCGGCGGTGCCCGCCGGCCGTGCCCGTGGCCGGATCCGGCAGGAGGACCTGCTCGCCGGATATGCCGGGCACCTGCGCGGTCTCGTCGACCTGTCCGGGATCCGCCCCCTGCGGGTCGTCGTCGATGCCGGGAACGGGATGGCCGGGCTGACCACACCCGCGGTCCTCGGCACCGACGCCGGACTGCCCGCCCTGCCGGTGCAGGTCGTCCCGCTCTACTTCGAACTCGACGGAACCTTCCCCAACCACGAGGCGAACCCGCTGGAGCCGGCGAACCTGCGTGACCTGCAGGCGGCCGTCGTCGCTGAGGGCGCCGACCTCGGGCTCGCCTTCGACGGGGACGCCGACCGGTGTTTCGTCGTCGACGAGCGCGGGGAGCCGGTGAGCCCGAGCGCGATCACCGCCCTCGTGGCCCGCCGGGAGATCGCCCGCGAAGCCGCTGAGGGGCGCCGGGCCACCGTCATCCACAACCTCATCACCTCCCGGGCCGTCCCCGAGGTGATCGCCGAGTCCGGGGGGCGTGCCGTGCGCACCCGGGTCGGGCATTCCTTCATCAAGGCGGAGATGGCCCGGGAACAGGCCGTGTTCGGCGGGGAACATTCGGCGCACTACTACTTCCGGGACTTCTGGTTCGCCGACACCGGGATGCTGGCCGCCCTGCACGTGCTCGCCGCCCTCGGCGGGCAGGACGGGCCGCTGTCCCGGCTCGCCGCCGGTGATGAGCGCTACCCGGCGAGCGGTGAGATCAACTCCCGGGTCGGTGACGTCACCGCCGCGACCGCCGCCGTGGAGCGGGCCTTCGCGACCCGCCCCGGGGTCGAGGTGGACCGGCTCGACGGGCTCACCGTCGTACACCCCGGCTCACCGGCCGGCGGCGACCCCATGTGGTGGTTCAACCTGCGCCCGAGCAACACCGAACCGCTGCTGCGGCTCAACGCGGAGGCGGCCGATGCCGCCACGATGGAGGCGCTGCGGGACGAGGTCCTCGCCTTGGTGCGCGGGTGAGTGCCGGTCCGGGCGGACCGGTCAACCGGGTGCTGCGGCGGGTTCCGGCGACCGGACGGTCCGAGGCCGCGTTCCGGCGGGATCGGGAATGGTCCAGGATGGGAGCGTGAGCGTGATGGAACCCTGGCTGCGCGAGATCCTGCGTTGCCCCGCCTGCCGCAGCGCGCTGCGGGACGGCGTCGGCCCCGCGGGGGAGCCCGAACTCCTCTGTACCGGCTGCACCCTCGCCTACCGCGTCGACGACGGGATCCCGGTGCTGCTGGTCGATGAGGCCCGCGACCGGGACGTTCCCGCGGGGGGCTGACGTGGCCGTGGACGAGCGGCTGCTCGACGACCCGGAGGGGCTCGCCGCCGCCGACCCCTCCGGCAGCCTGTGGGCCCTGGCCAGCGCCGGGGCCCAGGTGCGGGCGGCGGTCACCGAGGCCGAACGGGCCGGGGTGGCCCGGCTCAACGACGACGGCCGGCCCCG
>JARRQM010000228.1:0-4119 GCA_037381765.1 Kineosporiaceae bacterium | reverse complement strand
GACCTCATCGCCCAGGACCCG
Organism: Kineosporiaceae bacterium; assembly: GCA_037381765.1. Taxonomy (GTDB): domain Bacteria; phylum Actinomycetota; class Actinomycetes; order Actinomycetales; family Kineosporiaceae; genus JARRQM01. Next base: position 4,098 of record JARRQM010000228.1, on the reverse strand, counting down.
GAGGCGGTCCTGGAGGACTTCGCCATCTTGGACGGCCCGGACCTCGCCGAGCAGCCGGTTCTGCTGGTCAGCTGGACCCGGCACGCCGTGGCCGAGATCAGCGCGCACCACCTGGACGACGGGACCCGGCTGCCCGACGGGCGGGACCGGGTGCCGCTACCCGGCCTCGGCTCCCTCGGCACCCTCGTCGCCCGGCCCGAAGGCGGGCATGAGGCCTGGTTCAGCTACACCGACCACACCACCCCGCCACATGTGTACCGGATCGTGCTCACCCCCGGAGCGGTCCCGGAGATGCACCTGCACGCCCGCCCACCCGGCACGGTCACCGTTCCGCCGGTACGCACCCACCAGATCTCCTACCCCTCCGCGGACGGCACGACGGTGCGGATGTTCGTGATCGCCCGCGCCGACGCCCTCGACCCGCAGGGCCGCCCGCGGCGCCCGCAGCCGACGATCCTGTACGGCTACGGTGGTTTCGGGCTACCGCTGAACCCGGGGTACTCGGCGAGCATCCTCGCCTGGGTGGAATCCGGCGGGGTCTACGCGGTGGCGAACCTGCGCGGCGGGTCCGAGGAAGGTGAGGACTGGCACCGGGCCGGCATGCTCGCCGAAAAACACCACGTCTTCGAGGACTTCCACGGTGCCGCCGAACGCCTCGTCGGCGACGGCTGGACGACCGCCGAACAGCTCACCGCCAGCGGCGGCTCGAACGGGGGGTTGCTGGTCGGGGCGGCCCTCACCCAGCGCCCCGACCTGTACGCCGCGGTGATCTGCTCGGCGCCGCTGCTCGACATGGTGCGCTATGAACGGTTCGGGCTCGGCGTCACCTGGAACGTCGAGTACGGCACGGCCGACGACCCCGAACAGCTCGGTTGGCTGCTCTCCTACTCCCCGTACCACCATGTCCGCGACGGTGTCGGCTACCCGGCCGTCCTGTTCACCGTGTTCGACTCGGATACCCGGGTCGACCCGCTGCACGCCCGCAAGATGTGCGCCGCCCTGCAATCCGCGACGTCCTCGGCGCATCCGGTGCTGCTGCGGGCCGAGGGGGATGTCGGGCACGGCGCCCGGGCGGTCTCCCGCAGTGTGTCCCTCTCGGCGGACACACTGACCTTCGCCGCCGCCATCTGCGGTCTGCATCTGGCCCCGCAGACGCCCTGACCGGGCCGGACGGATCGGGGAGAACACCGTGACCCTGTCACCGGAACCCGCCGGGGCCGCCACGCCCCGCGGGGCGGACACCCTGCCGAGCACCCTGCCGAGCACCCTGCCGGAGACCGTCCCGGCGACCCTGGCCGACCTCGACCGCACCTGGTCGCTGCTGCTGTTCGGGCCGCCCGGGAAGACCGTGGCGATCATCGTGCTCGCCCTGCTCGCCCGGGTGGTCATCCACCGGCTGGTGACCCGGGTCGCGGAAACCGTCGCGAGCGGTCGGGCCGGACTCGGACGCCTGGACCAGCACCTGGCCACCGCATCCGCGGTGCTGTCGGTGACCCCGCCGCAGTCGGCCCGCCGCGAGCAGCGCGCCCGCACCATGGCCTCGGTGCTGCGCGGGATCACCACGGTCGCCGTCATCGCGGTCGCCACCCTGATGATCCTGCCGCTGTACGGATTCTCCGTGGCCGCCCTGCTCACCAGCGCCGGCATCCTCGGTGTGGCCTTCGGTTTCGGGGCGCAGACCCTGGTCAAGGACTTCCTGTCCGGCATGTTCATGATCGCCGAGGACCAGTACGGGGTCGGTGACGTCGTCGACCTCGGCCGGGCCAGCGGTGTCGTCGAGGCCGTGGGGTTGCGGGTGACCCGGCTGCGGGCCCTCGACGGGACCGTCTGGTACGTCCGCAACGGGGAGGTGCAGCGGGTCGGCAACCGCTCCCAGGGCTGGGCCCGGGCCGTCCTCGACATCGGGGTGGACGTCCGGGAGGACATCGGCCGGGTCGAGGACCTGCTCCGGGAGGTGGCCACCGAGTTGCACACCGATCCGCGGTTCGCCTCGGCCGTCCTGGAGGATCCCGAGGTGTGGGGGGTCGAGGCGATCTCCGCCGAGGCGGTGGTGCTGCGTCTGGTGGTGAAAACCGCGCCGTTGCAACAGTGGACCGTGGCCCGGGAACTGCGCCGGCGGATCAAGGACCGCTTCGATGCCGACGGGGTCCGGGCGGCGCCCGCCACCGGTGCGGCCCGGGACGGATCCGGTGCGTCCGAGGATGGTCCCGGGGAGAGCCCGGAGCCGGAGGACCTCGAGGACCCGGGTGAGAACGGGAACTGACCGGCCCCGGGGGTGATCACCGCGGCGGGTAGCTGGGAGACTGCCCCCGTGACACGGGTCGAGGAAAACGGACATGGCAACCGGCCGGGCCGGGACGACGGGCCGGCCGAATCCTTCTACGCGCAGGTGGGGGGACATGGGACGTTCGTCGCCCTGGTCGACCACTTCTACACCGGAGTCGCCGAGGACGACGTGCTGCGCCCGATGTACCCGCCCGGCGACCTCGGCCCCGCGAAGGAACGGCTGCTGCTCTTCCTTGAGCAGTACTGGGGCGGACCGTCGACGTACAGCGCGCAGCGCGGCCATCCACGGTTGCGTGCCCGGCACGCCCCGTTCCCCATCGACGCCCTGGCCCGGGACCGCTGGCTGCTGCACATGCGTGGTGCGGTGACCGCACTCGGCCTGCCGCCCGCCCAGGAATCCGCGCTGTGGGACTACCTCGAACGTGCCGCGTGGACCATGGTCAACACCGTCGAGGGCTGAGCGGTGACCGCGCCGGGACAGTCCCCGACCTCCCCGCCGCCGGGCGGGCCGGCCCCGGGCGGGCAGGTGGCCTCACCGGTGGACCGGCTCAGCGGTGCCCGGCCCGCCCTGCTCGCGGCGGCAGCCCTGCTCGGTGCCGCCTCCCTCGGCCTGGTCTGGAACACGATCCCGGCCGGAGCCGGTGACGTCGTCGAGATCCTCGGCCGGCAGCATCCGATGCGCGCGTTCTTCCTCCCTTCCGGCGTCCTGATCGGCTGGGGGCTGCTGCGCGGGCGGAGGTCGCTGTCCTGGGCCGGGGTCGCGGTGGGGGCCGTGGCCCTTCCCTTGCAGCCGGGAACCGGTCCGCTGGCCCCCGGACGGCTCGCACTCGCCGGAGCACTCCTGCTCACCGGGCTGGCCCTGTCCGCCGGTGCCTCCGATCGCCGACCCGCGGCAGCCGACGCACCCGGCCCCGGCACCGGCACCAGTACCGGCACCAGCCCCAGTACCAGCCCCGGCACCGGCCCGAGCCCGGGCCACTCCCCCGGGAACGGCGGTTGATCAGCAGGTTCCACAACGCCAGGGCCACAACACGACATCGCGTCGGCGGGCCGATCCACGGACCGGATCAGAACAGCGCGTCGTCCTCGCGGGCAGCCCGGCACCCGTGCCCGGTCTCAGAGCGTGTTCGGGCAGGTGAGCCCGCCGCTCCGGCTGGTGCGCCGGTAGTCGCCGGCACGGATCGACCGTTCACCTGCGGTTGCGGTGCCGCCAGAGCACGGGGCCGTCCCGCCAGGAGTCCAGGGTCCGCCGTTCGCCGGCACCGATCCGACGGGGACGGTGCTGGGCGAGGTCGTACAGCACGAGAGTGGTCTCCGCCCGGGCGTACACCTTCGTCGGCCCGGGTGACGCCCCGTTCCCCTCCGGACCGGCCACGTCGAGCACTTCGTAGCCGAGGTCGAAACTCGCCGTCGACACCGCGGTGACCCACAAGTCGATGGCGACCGGCTCCGGCCGGTAGACCAGCGGTTGCAGGTACTCGATCTCGGACCGGGCCACGAGCAGCCCCGTGTCGAGCAGCGAACCGCCTTCATCGCTGCCCCGCGCGGAGAAGGCCACGACCCGGGCATCTTCGAGAAGGCGGAGGAATTGCACATTGTTCACATGTCCATACGCATCCATGTCGGACCAGCGCAGGGGGGTGAGCACCCGGTGTCGAGGCATGCCACATCCTGACGCGTTCCCCGGGACACGCATCCCGGGGGGCCCGCGACGCGCCAGGAGCCCCGCTGGCCCCGGCCCCGTACCGGTGCCCCGCCCGGGCCCGCGCCGGCCCCGGGGACGGCAGAGCACCGGTACGGACCGGGCCCGGT
>JARRQM010000227.1:0-10852 GCA_037381765.1 Kineosporiaceae bacterium | reverse complement strand
CCTGACCTGCATATATTCGCGGAGAGTAACAGTAGGTCTACGTTGAGTAACTTCACCTGGGGGTGAAGGTGGGCGCATTGGGGTGGGGGTGGTGCACTGTCGGTGCGGCGTGGTTCCGGCGTGGCGCGACCGGGGGAGTTCGACTACCCAGCGCTACGATGTACTCACGTTGCGAGGTGAGGTGGAGATGGCCGGGGTCGAGGCGACAACCGCGCGGGATGTGCTCGGTGCACGGGTACGTGCCCGGCGTTCACCCGTGTATCCGGCCGGGCCCCTCGACCGGACCCAGGCGCTCGCCCGGCTCGGCGCGGACCTCATCGTGGCCGCCGGGGACGAACAATCCATCGGCGACCTGATCACCGACGTCCTGCTCGGTATCCCGGCGGCCGAGGCAGCCCTGTGGACCCTGCCTCCCGGTGACCGGCTGCCCCTGCTCGACGGTTGCGGGCCGCGTACGGAGTCCGGTCCGGACACCTTGCTGCGGCACTGGCTGCGCGAGGACGCCCCCGGAACGGTGGCGGTGCTGCGTACCGGCCGGGCCATGGCCGTCGAACTCACTACGCTGCGCGGCCCGCTGGCGGCGGTCGGCTCCCAGGTTCCGGTCGCCGCCCCGGCGTCCGCCCTGCGATCAGGACCGGGGACCGGCCCCGTTCCAGCGGCTTCCGGGGTCTTCGCCCTGCTCGCACCAGTGCCGGGGGCAGCCGGGTACGGCGTGGTCGCGGTCCGCCACGAGCATCCGTTCACCGACGACGATCTCGATTTCGCCACCGCCGTATGCCGGCGTGCCGGGGTGGTCCTGGGATCGCACCGTCGCCGTCCGGTCGCCGCGGTTCCGGTGGCCCGGCAGTACCCCACCCGGGACCTCGTCGACGCTCTGGCGAGCCGGGTCGCCGTCGTCGACGAGGACGGGATCGTCGCCGTGGCGAACACCCGGTGGATGGCTTCCGGAACCGAACGGGACCGGTGCGCCTGCGGCCCCGTCCCCGAAGGGGCGGACTGGCTCGCCCACGTGCGCGGCAGCAGCCTGCCCGGGATCGCCCGATTCGCCGTCGAGGCCGGTCAGGTGCTCGACGGCGCCCGCCCGGCGGCCCGGTTCGAATGCCGCTGCCCGGCCGCCGGACCCGAGCAGGTCACCGTGGCCGAGGTGTCCGCCCTCGGCGGGGGCACCCCCGGGGCCGTCGTCGTCCTCTCCGACGCGTCGTGGCGCGGGCGGCTGGAGGAGGAACTCGCCCACCGTGCCTCCCACGACGAGCTCACCGGACTGCCCAACCGTGCCGAACTCGTCGAGCGGCTCACCTCCAGCCTGGAGGAACTGCGCGGGGAGCAGATGCTCGCCGTACTCTTCTGCGACCTCGACGGGTTCAAGGACATCAATGACGGCCTCGGCCATGCCGTCGGCGATCAGGTGCTCGTCGCGGTGGCCCGGCGGCTGCGGCAACGCTGCCGGCAGGCCGACGTCGTGGCCCGGTTCGGCGGCGACGAGTTCGTCATCGTCCAGCCGGTTCCCGATGTGGGCACGGCCCGGACCACCGCGGAACGGCTCGTCGAAGCCCTCGCCGAACCCATCGTCGTCGGCGACGCCGAAGTCGCCCCCGGGGCGAGTATCGGGGTCACCGTCGTCGACAGCGTCCCGTCCTGCGACGACCCGGTCGGGGCCCTGCTCCGGGACGCCGACACCGCGATGTACCACGCCAAGGAACGCGGACGGCGCCGCCACGAGCTGTTCGACGCGCAACTGCGCCTGGACATCTCCGCCCGCCTGCACTACGCCTCGGCACTGCGCCGGGCCGTGCCCAACGACGAACTCGACCTGCTCTACCAGACCCGTCGGCACTGCGGGGACCGCCGGCTGGCCGGGGTCGAGGCACTGATCCGTTGGAGCCCGGACGGGCAGGGGCCAGTCCCGCCCGCGACGTTCATCCCGATCGCCGAACGCACCGGGCGTATCGTCGAAGTGGGCGGCTGGGCGTTGCGCCGCGCCTTGGCCGACGCCGCCGGGCTGCCGGACCGCCGGCTCACCGTCGCCGTCAACGTCTCCCCACGCCAGCTGTCCGCCCCACACCTGCTCGACATGGTCAACGACGCCCTCGTCGGATCGGGACTGGAGCCCCGGCGGCTCGTCCTGGAAATCACCGAGGGGGCGCTCGTCGAGGACCCGCAGGCGGCCCGGGAGGTGCTCACCGACCTGCGCCGGCTCGGGGTCAGCATCGCCCTCGACGACTTCGGCACCGGCTGGTCGTCCATGTCCTACCTGCGTACCCTTCCCGTCGACGTGCTCAAACTGGACCGCACCTTCGTCGCCGACCTCCCGCACGACCCGAACGCCTGCGCGGTGGCTGCCGCCGTGCTCGGTCTCGGGCACGGGATGGGGCTGCGCGTCGTCGCCGAAGGGGTGGAGGACCCCCGCCAGCTCGACATCCTCCGGGACATGGGGTGCGACGAGTACCAGGGGTTCATCGACGGACCGCCCGGTGCCCTCGACCGGGTGCTCGCCGTGCGGCCCTGACCCCGTCCCCGGACCCGCCGACCGGCAGGCCCCTCGGGTCCGGGGACGCGCAGGAAGCAGGCCCCGCGGGCGGCAGGACGGGGCGGCCGGGCAGGATGGCAGGACGATGACCAGACGATGGCGGGCGGAGGGCCGGGACGGCGGCGCGGGCACGGTGCACGGATCCGGCAGCGACCGGCCCGGGGACGACCGACCCGGGGCCGGGATGGCGGGGCGCACCGCCGCCTTCGCCGTCAGCGTCGCCGTACAGTTCGCCGTCCTCTACTGGCCGCGGGCCGCTGCCGCGCCGTCCCCGCTTCCCGTCGACAAGGTCGTGCACGTCGCGATCTTCGCCGCGGTCGCCTGGACCGGCCTGCGCCTCGGGCTCGCCCCGGCACCCCTGCTCGGCGCATTGCTCGTGCACGCCGGAGTCAGCGAGATCGTCCAGGCCACCTTGCTGGTGCAGCGTTCCGGTGACCCCGGGGACGCGGTGGCCGATGCGGTCGGGGTCGCGTTTGGTGCGGTCGCGGCGCGCTTCCCGACCCGGGGGGTCGGCTGATGCCGGACCGGGACGCAGGCGATGATGGGGGGATGGCGGGTCTCGCGGGGCGGCTGCTGGTGGCGACACCGTTGCTGAGTGACCCGACTTTCCGGCGCACCGTCGTCCTCGTTCTCGATCATTCCGATGACGGTGCCCTCGGCGTCGTGATGAACCGGCCGCTCGACGTGGACGTCGCTGCGGTCCTGCCGAACTGGCAGCCGTACCTCACCGCACCGGGGCGGCTGTTCCAGGGCGGGCCGGTCGCCCTCGACTCCGCACTCGGTGTCGTCGCGGTGCCCGGGGCGGATTCCGACCCGGTCGGGGTGCGGCGGATCATCGGTTCCCTCGGGCTCGTCGACCTGGACGCCCCGCCCGAGGTCATCGCCGGGGGGGTGACCGGACTGCGGATCTTTGCCGGGTACGCCGGGTGGAGCAGCGGTCAGCTGGAGAACGAGCTCTCCGAGGGTGCCTGGTACGTCGTCGACGCCGAGTCCCGGGACCCGTTCAGCGATGCACCGGAACGGCTGTGGCACGAAGTGCTCCGGCGACAGCGTGGTGATCTCGCCCTGGTGTCGACCTTCCCGGACGATCCCACACTGAACTGAACTCCGTGCTGAAGTCCGTGAAAGAGGCTGCTTACACTCAGAGGATGGACTCCTCCCCGGTCGCCATGTCGGAACCCGCCACCCCGCAGCCGTTGTCCGCCCCGGAGATCCACGACGGGTTGCCCGCCGGGGATGACGAGGGCGGTCAGCCCGGCCGGTGACCGACGCGGCTCCCGGCGGCGGGGTCGCGGCAGGAGAACCGGGGAATCGGTGCGAGGCCGGAACCTGGCAGCCGGAAGCAGGAACCGGGCAACGACGACCCGGGCCAGGAACCAGGACGGGAACCGGGCCGGCAGCCGGAACCGGAACCAGGGCGGGAACCAGGGCCGGGAAACGCGCCGGAACCGGAGCCGGGGCGGAGCGGGGCACCGGGACGGGGGAGGCCGGGCCGCTCCGCCCGCCCTACCGGGGAGCCTCCGTCGGGATCGTGGCTCTCACCACCCTCGTGGCCTTCGAGGCGCAGGCCGTGACCACGGCCATGCCGGTGGCAGCCCGGGAACTTGACGGGCTGCGCTCCTACGGGCTCGCCTTCTCGCTGTTCCTCGCCACTTCGCTGCTCGGCATCGTCGTGGCGGGGCGCTGGACCGACCGCAGCGGTCCCCGGCCGCCGCTGTTCGCAGGGGCGGCACTGTTCGCCGGCGGGCTGCTGATCACCGGGGCCGCCACCGGGTTCCCCACGCTCCTGGCCGGTCGTGCCGTATCCGGTACCGGGGGCGGGCTGATCAGCGTCTGCCTCTACGTGCTCGTGGCTGCGGCGTTTCCGGTGACCCTGCAACCCCGCGTCTTCGCGATGATCTCGGCCGCCTGGGTGCTGCCATCCCTGATCGGACCGGTGGTCGCCGGCTGGCTTGCCGTTTACGTGTCCTGGCGAATGGTGTTCCTGCTCGTGCCGCCCCTGCTCCTCCTTCCCGGGGTGGCCCTGTGGCGCCCGCTCCAACGGGCGGGGCGGTCCCGGCGGGCGGAGCGGACCACCGCCGCCGGTGCGGTGATCCCCGTGGCCGAGGGGGCCGCCTCCGGCGATCCTGGTCCCTCCGGTGGGGGCGGACCGAACGGTGTCGGGCTGATGCTGCGGGGTGTCGGGGTCGCGGGTGGCGCCGTGCTCCTGCAATGGGGACTGCAGGGGGCGGGTCGGCTCCCCGGGGGGCCGGTGGCTGCCCTCGGGGCCGTCCTCGTCCTCGTCGCCGTCCCTCCCCTGCTGCCCGCCGGGATCCTGCGGCTGCGCCACGGACTTCCCGCCCTGATCGCCGCCCGGACCCTGTTCTTCGCCGTCTTCTTCGGTGCAGAGACGTTCATCCCGCTCATGCTCGTCGAGCACCGTGGCCTTTCCCCGGCCCTCGCCGGGCTCGCGCTCACCGCGGGGGCGATCGGCTGGTTCACCGGATCCTGGTGGCAAGGCAGGCCGGGGACGCGGGCCGGTCACGACACGCTCGTCGCCGCAGGGGCAACGGTGATCGGCGCCGGCGTGTTCGCGATGTCGGTGACCGCGTTGCCCGTCGTGCCCGTCCTGGCCGTCCCGCTGATCTGGGTGGTGACCGGGGCCGGTATGGGGACGGGGATGTCCTCCTCCAGCGTGCTCGTGTTGCGGCTGTCCCGTCCCGGGGAGGAAGGCCGGAACTCCTCCGCGCTGCAGGTCGCCGATGCCCTCGGCGGGGTGCTCGGGGTCGGGGCGGCCGGGGCCGTGTTCGCTGCCGGACACCAGCCGGATGGTGGCGACACCGTGGTGTACGCCGCGATCTGGGCAGCGCTCGGGCTGTTGGGAGCGGGTTCCGCGCTGGTCGCCCGGCGGATCCGCGGGTCCGCCGGGCCGGAGTAGCTGGACCCTGCGTCTGGCCGGGGCCGCTGGCGTCTCTGTCGGGTCGGGGCCGCTGGCGCCCCTTCGTCGGGCCGGGGCTGCTGGCGTCTCTGTCGGGTCGGGGCCGCTGGCCCCTCAGTCGGGTAGGCGCGCGAGCAGGACGAACTCGTTGTACCGGAACACCCGTCCGACGGGTCGGGGGAACGGGAAGGACAGTTCGCGGGTCACGTGGGCGCCGAACCTTCCGGCGAATGCGCGCATCTGATCGAAGTCGGTGAAGGTCACATGCGTTGGGTCGCTGCGGTAGCCGGCCTCCTGCGGGCAGATCAGCGCGAGGGTGGCTCCCGGACGCAAGTACGGCAGGTACTCGGCGAGGAGCGTCCCGGCGGACTCCGGGGTCAGATGCTCGATGACGTGGGCGAGCAACAAGGAGTCGAAGTGCCTCCGGTAGCGTTGCGCGGCAAGGGCATGGAACTCCGCCGGTTCGTAGGCGGTGAGTCCCCGCTGACGGGCGATCTCGACGCTGTGCGGGTTGTGGTCGACGCCCAACGAGCCCAAGGACAGGGCGACGAGGTTGCGGCCGATTCCGCAGCCCACATCGAGAGTGTCACCGAGGCCGAGCCTGCGCAGGTTCCACCGGTACGGGGCCTGGACGTTGAGAGCCTGCTTCCACCGGGCCCCGCCGAGCCGGGCCAGCCGTTCGGCATAGGCGGCGTCCTGGGTTCCGATGGTGTCGTCGGCCGGTGCGGTCCGGTCCGCCGAAACGACCGGCGCGGTCCGGTCCGCCGAGGCGGTCGGGGGGGTCCGGTCCGCCGAGGCGGCGGCTCCACTAGGCATGGACGCTAGCTTGTCACCTTCCCCCGGCCGCCCCGGGCGGACGCTCCGGTGCGGTAGCACACGGTTTTCGGCACGCCCGGTGTACCCGGCCGGTGAGTCCTTGCCCGGTTCCCGCTAGGCTCTTGATCTCGTGAGTGCAGGCGGTCGACCGGCCACGCCGGGTCAGCAGGGTCCCGGCCATGCGAGTAGTGCGGCGGCGTCCCAGCTGTCGCCGGCCTTCCCGGAACGAGCGGCCTGGGGAACCGCCTCCAAGCTGCGCGCCTGGCAGCAGGAGGCCCTCGACACCTACCTGCGTTCCGCACCCCGCGACTTCCTCGCCGTCGCCACCCCGGGGGCGGGGAAGACGACCTTCGCCCTGCGGGTGGCTACCGAACTGCTCGAACGCGGCACCGTGCAACGGGTCAGCGTGGTCTGCCCCACCGAACACCTGAAGACCCAGTGGGCCGAGGCCGCGTGGTGACGCCCTGTCCTGGGGCGACGCCGTCCGTGACGCCTTCGAACCGGCCACCCGCCGGCTCGCGCTCACCGGGACCCCGTTCCGCTCCGACACCAGCCCCATCCCGTTCGTCGAGTACGAACCGGACGCCGCCGGGGTCCGCCGGTCCCGCGCTGACTACGCCTACGGTTACACCGAGGCCCTGCGCGACACCGTGGTCCGGCCGGTGATCTTCCTGTCCTACTCCGGGCAGATGCGCTGGCGGACCAAGGCCGGGGACGAGGTCGCAGCCCGGCTCGGTGAACCCCTCACCAAGGACCTCACCGCGCAGGCCTGGCGGACCGCGCTGGATCCGAAAGGCGAGTGGATTCCCGCCGTGATGGCCGCGGCTGACCGGCGGCTGACCGAAGTGCGCCGGGGCATGCCGGATGCCGGCGGTCTCGTCATCGCCACCGATCAGAACACGGCCCGCGCCTACGCGAAGATCCTCGGCGAGGTCACCGGGGAACCGGCGAGCGTCGTGCTCTCCGACGATGCCTCCGCATCGCAGCGCATCGAGGAGTTCCGGGACGACACCACACGCTGGATGGTCGCCGTGCGGATGGTCTCCGAGGGCGTCGACGTGCCCCGGCTCGCCGTCGGCGTCTACGCCACCTCGACCTCGACCCCGTTGTTCTTCGCCCAGGCCATCGGGCGGTTCGTCCGTGCCCGCCGGCGAGGCGAGACCGCCTCGATCTTCCTGCCGAGCGTGCCCACCCTGCTCGGGTTGGCCGGGGAGCTCGAGGTGGAACGCGACCACGCGCTCGACCGGAACAGCCGGGAGGATGCGGACTGGAGCCCGGAGGACGCCCTCGTCGAACGGGCCAACCGGGACGAGAAGGCGAGCGGCGAACTCGAACAACTGTCCTTCGAGGCCCTGGACTCCCAGGCGACTTTCGACCGGGTGCTCTTCGACGCCCAGGAATTCGGCACCGAGGCCGCCGTCGGCAGCGAGGAGGAGCAAGACTTCCTCGGCATCCCCGGGCTGCTCGAACCCGACCAGGTGGCCACCCTGCTCCGGCAGCGGCAGGCCGACCAGATCGCTGCCCGGGGTAAGGGCAGGAAGGGCCGGGGCGCCGCGGCCGGCGCCGCACCGGCCGGAACGGCACCCGGGGCCGACGAGATGGCGACCCACCGGGAGCTGTCCGCCCTGCGCAAGGAACTGCACAGCCTCGTCGGGGCATGGGCCCGGCGCACCGGGTCGCCGCATGCCACCGTCCATGCGGAACTGCGCCGGGCGTGCGGGGGCCCTGAGGTACCCAAAGCGAGTGCGGAGCAGCTGCGCAACCGGATCGACACGCTGCGTCGCTGGTTCGTCGGTCGCCGCTGATCCGGGAACGGGTGCCGTCACAGCGCACCGAGTGCACGCCGGGCTGCGGCGAGTGCCGGTTCGGCGCGTTCCGCAGCTGATTCCGCGCCCCGGGTGAGAACAGCATCCAGCGCCGCAGGGTCGGCGACCAGTTCGGCGTACCGCTGTCGGACCGGGGCCAGCGTCTCGACCAAGGCTTCGGTTACCGCGGCTTTCAGCGCTCCAGCACCACGCAGCCCGCGCAGGGCCGCGACCGGGGTCCGGCCGGTGAGCGCGGCGAGGATCACGGCCAGGTTCGACACTCCGGGGCGGAGCTCGGGGTCGTAGCCGAGCACCGGGTCGAGGTCGGTCACGGCCCGGCGCACGGTGGCCGCGAGCCGTACCGGGGAGTCGAGGAGGTGCAGTACTCCGGTGCCGTGACCGCCCGGGCGGGTCATCGTGGTCGGCCGGCCGCGTGCGGTGGTCGGCTCGCGGAGGTCCCGCACCTGTACCGCGTCGGGAAGCGCGAGTCTTGCGGGCACGGTGAACACCGCGCCGTGCCGGGAGTTGATCTGCCGGGCCAGGGTCCGGGCCAGCTCTCCGTGCTCGTGCTGGTCCCCACCGGAGGGGACGGCATCGGCCCGGTGCGCGAGGATCCCCGCGGCCAGGAGTATCGGGGCACCGTGCGGGGCGTTCCCCCGCGACGTTCCGGTTGCCGCGGCGCTTTTCAGTAGTTGCGCCAGCTCCGCGTAGGCGGGAACCGCCGATAGCGCGACGAGTTCCGCCCGGTCGCCCAGGCCGCAGGCGAGCAGGGCCGCAGCGAGTTCCCGGACATGTTCGCGGGTCCGGTCCGGCTCGCCCGGGTCTGCCGTTGCGGGGCAGCCGTCGAGGAGAGCGAGGACGTCGCCGCTGGTGTCCCGGGACAGGGCGGTCAGGGGCCGGATCGTGCCCAGGTAATCGCCCAGGTGCAGGTGGCCGCAGGGGGCGAACCCGGCCACGAGCCGGTGATGGCCGGGCCGGGCCGGGGCCGCGGCGCTGGGGCGGGGCGCGGGGTCGGAACGGGGCGCGGGGTCGGAACGGGGCGGGGGGTGGGGGTAGGGCGTGGGGTCGGGCCGGAGCGTGGGAGCTCCGGAGGTGGCCTCGGCCAGGGCGGTGTCGGACATGGTGTTTCTCCCGTCGGGGGCGTGGTCGCGGCGACTGCTCCCGCGGGGGTGGCCGAGGGCGCCGGGGAGAGACGACGACGGCCGCCCTGCGGGGCGGCCGTCGGGGAACGACGAGGTGGTGACCGCCCTACCGGGGCTGCCACCAGGTAAACCTGACTGTCCTCGTCACCGGGCCATCATGCACCCGTCGGGATGGTGCGTACCAGGTCCGTCCGGTTCCGGCGTGCCGGAGCCGGGTCCTGGTGGCAGGACACGGTGGCAGGTCACCGTGGCAGGTCACGATGGTGGGGTCCTCCGTCATCACCGGAGTATCGGCGACGGGCCGGGGACCGCCCCTCGTTTCGGGTCCTGCCGGCGTGTGGTGCACTCTGGTGAGGTGAACGCAACCCCACCCGGCTGGTACCCCGACGGCACCGACCCCGGAACCGAACGCTGGTGGGACGGCTCCGCTTGGAGCACCGTGACCCGTCCGGCGCGCGGCTCGGCGGGGGATGTACCGACGGCGACGCCGGGCCGGCCGTCCGCTCCCGGGGCTGCGCCCGAACCGTCCCCCGTACCGGGCGGCAGCGCGCCGGGAGGAGGTTCTCCGGGACCAGGGCCTGTTTCGGAACCAGGGGCTCCCGGTTCGGGGGGTCCGGGCTCGGGGCCGCCGGAACGGTCCCGGCAGACGCTCCCGGTGAACCCGTGGGCTCCGCCGCAGGCGGGAAGGACGATCGCCCGGCCTGGGCCGCGCACTCCTGACGGCCGTCCTCTCGCCAGCCCGGTGGCGCGGCTGTTCGCGCGGTTCCTGGACTCCCTCATCACCGCCCTGCTCACCGCTGTCGCGGGCTGGCACTGGATGGGGCCGGTGGTCGACGCGATGCGTCCGGCTTTCGAGGATGCGGCGGCGGGACGTTCCGGTGAGGACGTCATCACCCTGCTGTCCCAGCCGGAGGTGCAACCGGCGCTGGAGCGTTACGGCTTCGTCGGGCTGCTCGTCGGCATGGTGTACACGGTGAGCACGGTGCACCTGTTCGGTGGGACCCTCGGCAAACTGGTCCTCGGGCTCCGGGTGACGGAGTGGGAGGAACCGGGGAACCCGAGCTGGGGCCAGTCCCTGGCCCGCTGGCTGACCCGGGAACCGGTGCAGTCCCTGCCGGTGATCGGCCCGTTCCTGGGGACCGCCTACTGGATGCTGGACAGCATATGGCTGCTCTGGGACCCCCGCCGGCAGTGCCTGCACGACAAGTTGCCCGGCACCGTGGTCGTCCGGCGCCGCTGGTAGCCCCGGCGCGCCGCGGGACGTCCCCGGGAGTGTCGCGGGGCGTTGCTGTCGGTATCGCGGGACGTCACGGGGTGGTCGGGGGCGTCGGGATCGTCTCGGTGCGGGCGGTCCGAGGGGCTCCACCCGGTCCGCGACGGCGGGTAGGGTTCTCCCCGTGATGGGTGACAACGCGCCGTATTTCGGTGTCTCGACCGCGGCGTCGGGAGCCAACCGCCCTCCGGGGTTCGCACCCGCTCCTGGGGCCGTCGGGGGCGCCGACGGTTCCGGGCCCTCCGGGCCGGCCCACCACAGTCGCCGCTGGTTCCTCGTCGGTGGGGCTGCTCTCGCTGTGGGGGCAGCCACCGGGGTGGGTGCGGCCCTGTTGCGGAAGAGCCCGGAGATGCCGGCGACGATCGTGCTCGC
>JARRQM010000226.1:0-6178 GCA_037381765.1 Kineosporiaceae bacterium | reverse complement strand
CCCTGTCGACCTTCGGCCTGCCCTACCCCGTGCTCAACCACGAGGCCGCCTGGCGGACCATCACATCCGCCGTGGTCGAGTCGCTCAGCAAACTCCGCGAGGCCATCCACGCCACCGTGCTAGCCGAGGAGAGAACCCGTCAGCAGCAGGATTCAGTCGTCGAACAGGGACGCTGATCTGCCCCGGGCCAACGGCGATTCCGCCGGTCAAGGGCCGCCCGGAAGACGGTGCGGACAGTCGTGCCCCGGATCCACGGTGGGCGGTGCCGACTCGCGGTTCTGGATCAGGTGAACAGGGCGAGTTGATGCCGGCTGGGGTTGCCTACGGCGATCACACCGGCCATGACGTCGTCGAGTAGGGACGGGTCGGTGACCCCGGCGGCGACCATGCCACGCAGCACATCCCGGATGGCTCGGGACTGAGCGGCCGGGCCCCGCCGGTCGGCGTGATCCATGCGGCCGCCCGCACCGCGGCACACGACCCTGTCCCGGGCCACCCTGATCACCGACCAACCCTGACCTGGCCGAACAGCTGCCCAGGGGACGGGGAAAAAAGGAGCCCCAGGCGCATGCACGAGGCAGAGGCGACACTGGGGCGTTCCCCTCAACGAGAGCATCGGCCGGGTGTCGAGCTCGTCTGCAGGCGCGGGGTGGTTGGCCCCCGCTCGATTGCGTCCGTACCTGAAGGCGGACCCGCAGCCAGTTCGCGTTGCGTGAACGTCCTCAGAAGAGGTTGCGCTCCCGGTGACGTTGGCGCAGGGCCAGGAACTCGGCGCGGGTCCGTTCCATGGGTAGGCCGCCCGCCCGGCGCACCAGTAGGTCGGCGAGACCGTCCCGGGAGTCCATGACCCCGCGCCACTTCTGGTACGGCTTCAGCCACATGTCGACCGCGATGAGCACCACCACGCTGACCGCGAGCAGAGGGACCCACGGCACCAAGAAGTCGCCGATCCCGGTGCTGAGTGCGTCCCGGGCTGCGACGATGGCACTGGCCAGGAGAAGAGTCACCCGGTTCACGTAGTAGAAGGCACCGTAGGCCTTCGTCGCCGCGGCCCAGCGTCGGCGCTGGGCCCGCATCAGATCGGCCAGCAGGTCACTCGCCTCCTCCGCCGAGGAGCCGGTTCCTTCGGCGCCGCCGACGGCAGAGCCGTCCACGGACGGTTCGCCCGCCTCGGCGGCGGCCGTACCGTCGTCAGCTACAAGATCGCCCGCCGCGGAATCGCCCGCTCGCGAGGCCCGTCTCGCCATACCAACCCCCGGCTCCAGAACGGTTTCGTCGCCTCCACCCGGGCGGCCTGCCCGTGGCGGCGACGGCACTCTACGACCTGGGTCCCGGAACTGTCTCCTCCCGGAGCCTTGAGGATTTCACCCGGAATCCCGCGTACCCGGAGGCATCACCCAGGCTGTCGGCCGACCGCACATGGTGGAGCTGGGCGCGGACGTCGCTGCACGGCGGTCGGCTCCACCTGCCCGGGTTCCTAGCCGAGCTCCGCCTTGCGGGGGCGACCGAGCAGCCTCGGGGCCATGTCGGCGACCGGCATCCCGTCGTGGACGGCGGCGACGACCTGTTCGGTGATCGGCATGTCGATCCCGTGTCTCCGGGCCAAGGACAGGATCGGCCGGCAGGACTTCACACCCTCGGCCGTCTGCTGGGTCAAGGCGGTCGTCTCCGCCACGGTGTGCCCGCGTCCCAGGTGCACCCCGAAAGTCCGGTTGCGGGACAGCGGCGAGGCGCAGGTCGCGACGAGGTCGCCGAGCCCGGCGAGACCCGCCATGGTCGCCGGGTCGGCGCCGAGCGCGAGCCCGAGCCGGGTCGTCTCAGCCAGGCCGCGGGTGATGATCGAGGCCTTGGTGTTGTCCCCGAACCCCAGCCCTTCGGCCATCCCGACGGCGAGAGCGATGACGTTCTTCACCGCGCCGCCGAGTTCGACCCCGACGACATCGGTCTGGGTGTAGGGGCGGAAGTAGGGAGCCGAGCAGACCGCCGCGACCCGTTCGGCGACGTCCAGCCGTTCCGCGGCGACGACGGTGGCGGTGGGCTGGCGGGCGGCGATCTCCCTCGCGAGGTTGGGCCCCGAGACGACGGCGATGCGCTCCGGTCCGGCCGGTACGGCCTCCGCGACGACCTCGCTCATCCGTTTCAAGGTGCCGAGTTCGACCCCCTTCATCAGGCTGACCAGGACCGCCGACGGGGGCAGGGCCTCCCGCCAGGCGATCAGGTTCGCGCGCAAGGTCTGCGACGGCACGGCGAGGACCACGATCTCCGCACCGGAACAGGCCCGCACCGGATCGGTGGTCGCGGTGACCGTCTCCGGCAACCGGACGTCAGCGAGGTACCCGCGGTTGGTGTGCTGGACGGTGATCTCCTCGCACACCTCGGATCGGCGTCCCCAGAGCACGACCTCGGCCCCGGCGGTCGCGACGACCCCGGCGAACGTGGTGCCCCACGATCCCGTCCCGAGCACCGCGACCCGGGTCATGCCCGGTCCCCGCGGGTGTCCCCGGCGCCGGTATCCCCGGAGCCGGTGTCCGCGCCCGCGTCGGGGGATCCGGGCCGCCCCGCCGCTGCGGGTCCGGTCCCCCGCCGGGGATTGCCGATCACGGGCTGGCCGTGGTGTCGCGGATCCCATCGCCGGGCCGGGGCGGACTCCCCGCGAAGTTCTTCGAGTAGGCCGGTGACGGTGTCCAGGAAGAGATCGGTGATCTCCCGGAGGGTGGCGGCGTCAGGTCCGGCCGCGGAATAGCGGGACAGGTCCAGCGGTGCCCCGGCCCGTACCTGGATCGGGGCCCGCGGGAAGAGTTGCGGGCGCTTCCCGTACGGCGGAAGCAACCGCTGCGGCCCCCATTGGGCGACCGGGACCACGGGGCAGCCGGTGGCGAGGGCCAGCCGGGCTGCCCCGGTCTTTCCGGTCATCGGCCACAGCTCGGGATCGCGGGTGAGGGTGGCCTCGGGGTAGATGACGACGCACTCCCCGCCCCGGACGGCGGCGACGGCCGCGTCGAGGGCCCGCCCGGCCCCGGTGGTCTCCCGGAAGACAGGGATCTGGCCGGCGCTGGTCAGGATCGTTCGCACCCCGGGGATGCGGAACAGCCCCTCCTTCGCGAGGAAGCGGGGCGGGGCGTGGTGATCGTGCAGGAAGTGGGCCAAGGTCAGCGGATCCGCGTAGGAGATGTGGTTGGTGACGACGACGAACCCCCGGTCGCCCGGAAGGTGTTCGGCCCCCTGCCATTCGCGCCGGGTCAACGCCAGCAACGTGGGTTTCAAGACGGCGACCGCGAACTGGTAGGCGGCGCCACGGCGGCGGGCTGTCACAGGGCGTCCTCTCTGCGGCCGGTCGGGGGCGGTCCATCCTGGCCTCCGCCCGAAATCCCTGTCGAGACGCGTCGCCGGGCCCGGCCGTGAGACCAGCCTGCCAGGACGGTACCGGCATCCCCGACGATGTCCGGAACCGTGTCCGGGGTGAGGGCGTAGGCTGGCCGGGTGCAGGCTACGGTGCAGCAGTTCGACCCCGGTACCGGGTCCGGAACCGTCGTCGGCGACGACGGTCTGGTGATCCCGTTCTCCCGTGACGCCTTCGCCACCAGCGGGCTGCGTGGCGTACGTCCCGGGCAGCGGCTCGGCGTGACCGTCTCCGGACAGGGCGCGTCCGCCGAGGTGACCACCATGTGGTTGGAATCGGTGGGTTTCGTCCCCGGGCGGACCGGCCTCCCCGCCGCCGGCTAACCCGTCACCGGCTCGCCGGCCGGACCGCCGCCGGCTCGCTCATCAGACCGTCACCGCTTCGTCCGCCACGGACTCCCAGAGGTAGCTCGCCCCGAGCACGTCGAGCTTGTCCTGGACGTGTTCGTACCCGCGGTCGATGAGGTCGATCCCGCGCACCTGCGAGGTGCCCTCCGCGGCCAGGGCCGCGATCAGGTGGCTGAACCCCCCGCGCAGGTCGGGTACCGAAATGTCGACCCCATGCAGTTTCGTCGGTCCGGAGATCACCGCGGAGTGCAGGAAGTTACGCTGCCCGAACCGGCACGGCAGGCCACCGAGGCACTCCCGGTACAGCTGGATCTGGGCGCCCATCTCGCGCAGTGCGCTGGTGAACCCGAACCGGTTCTCGTAAACCGTCTCGTGCACGATGGACAGCCCGTTCGCCTGGGTCAGGGCCACCACGAGGGGTTGCTGCCAGTCCGTCATGAACCCCGGGTGCACCGCCGTCTCCAGGACGAGGGAGTTGAGGTCACCACCGGGGTGACTGAACCGGATGCCGTCGTCGCGCACGTCGAGCAGGCCCCCGACCTTGCGGAAAACGTTGAGGAAGGTCATCATCTCGGCCTGGCGTGCGCCGGCCACGGTGATGTCACCCTTCGTCGCCAGGGCCGCGCAGGCCCAGGACGCCGCCTCGATCCGGTCCGGTAGGGCCCGGTGCACGTACCCGCCGAGCTTGTCCACCCCCTCGACCCGGATCACCCGGTCGGTGTCCACACTGATGATGGCGCCCATCTTCTGCAGCACCGCGATGAGATCCATGATCTCCGGCTCGATGGCCGCATTGCGGAGTTCGGTGACGCCTTCCGCCCGCACCGCGGTGAGCAGGACCTGTTCGGTCGTGCCGACGCTGGGGTAGGGCAGGTCGAGTTTGCAAACAGGATGGGGATCCGGCTGGACCCTGCTCGCGCGTCGATGTCGGCGACATGGGCGTGGTCGACATTGCTCGGATCGAGCAGGAGCTCCCCGCTCCCCTGGTCGAACTCGACCATGACACCGTGCAGTTCCAGCAGCCCGGTAACGACGGTGACGTCGCGGATCTGGGGGACGTTACGCAGCCGGCTCGGCTGCTCCCCCAGCAGGGCCGCCACCATGGCCTTGGGGACGAAGTTCTTCGCCCCCCGCACCTCGATCTCTCCGCGCAGCGGAGTGCCGCCGAAAACGGTCAGGACATCGCTCATGGCCACCATCGTGACGCACCCGGCGGGTCACCCTGTCATCGCGGTGGGGCAACCCGCCATCGGCGATCGCTCAGGATTCCTTCGCGGCCCCGCGACGGGACCCCGTCCTGGCTCCGCCCCTGCTGGCGGTCTTGGCCGCAGTCTTGGCCGCGGACTTGGCCGCCGGGGCCTTCTTCGTCGCCTTCGCCGCCGGGGCCTTCGCCGCGGCGGCCTTTCCGGTCCGGGCCGTCGACCTGGCCGCGGCCTTCGTCGCGGCCTTGGTCGCGGTCTTGGTCGCCGGGGCCTTCGTCGCCGGTGCGGACTTGGCCGTGGCCTTCGTCGCGGCCTTCTTCGCCGGGGCCTTCTTCGCTGCGGCCTTCGCCGGGGCCTTCTTCGCGGCCTTCGCCGCCGTGGCCGTACCGGTCCGGGCCGTCGACTTCGTCGCGGTCCTTGCCGGAGCCTTGGTCGCGGTCTTCGCCGCGGCGGCCTTGGACGCCGCACGCGTCGTCGACTTCGCCGCAGCCTTCGCCGGGGCCTTCGCCGCAAGCTTCGACGCGGTGGTCTTGCCGGTCCGGGCCGTCGACTTCGTCGCGGTCTTCGCCGCGGCGGCCTTGGACGCCGCACGGGTCGTCGACTTCGCCGCAGCCTTCGTCGCAGCCTTCGCCGGGGCCTTCGTCGCGGTCTTCGCCGTCGCCCGCACGGCCGCCCGCGGGGCCGTCGCCACCTTGGCCGCGGCTCTCGGCGCGGCCTTCCCC
This sequence comes from Kineosporiaceae bacterium, assembly GCA_037381765.1. GTDB lineage: Bacteria > Actinomycetota > Actinomycetes > Actinomycetales > Kineosporiaceae > JARRQM01. The sequence goes on along the minus strand of JARRQM010000226.1, from coordinate 507 downwards.
GCGGCGGACTTGGCCGCGGCGCGGGAGGTTCCGCGGCTACCGGCAACCTTCGGCAACGTCCGGGGGTCCGCGACGAACTGCTTGAAGGCCGTCCCCGGCCGGAATCGGGGCACAGATGTCTTCTTGATCTTGACGGTGGCACCCGTATGAAGGTTCCGCCCCACCCGCGGCCCGCGGCTCGCTTTCTCGAACGAACCGAATCCCGAGATGGCGACTTTCTCGCCCCGGGCCACGGTTCGCTGGATGGTCTCGACGATCGCTTCGAGCGCCTCCGTTGCGGCTTTCCTGCCCCCCAGGCGGGTCTCGAGCGCCGCGACGAGCTCTGCCTTGTTCACTCAGTCCTCCGGTGCACCTGGTCGAGCGTGTGCTCGACGTCGCGTACGACGGTAGGGGCGATCTGCACGTGAGTCCAATATCTGCGCCACCGATGCCCTTGTGTCGCAAGGATTCCTCAAGGACCGGAATACCCGGGGCGCCCTGACATCACGATCCGCACCGACATCATTC
>JARRQM010000225.1:0-4151 GCA_037381765.1 Kineosporiaceae bacterium | reverse complement strand
GGTCATTCCCGGGGCCAGGGTGGCCCCCGGGGGCAGTGCCCGCCGGATCTGTTCCAGTTGCGCGCGGGCAGCCATCTGCTGGGCGAACAGGGCTGTCTGGATCCCGTGGAACAACCCCTCCAACCAGCCCACCAGCTGCGCCTGGGCGATCCGCAGCTCCGCATCCGACGGGGTGTTCTCGCTGGTGAACGGCAGGGTGATGCGTTCGAGTTCCTCGATGAGTTCCGGTGCCAGCCCCTGTTCGAGTTCCTTGATGGACCGTTGGTGGATCTCCGCGAGCCGGGCCCGACCCGCATCGTCCAGCGGCGCCGACCGGACCTCTTCGAGCAGTTGCTTGATCATGCTCCCGATCCGCATGACCTTGGCCGGCTGCTCGATGAGTTCGGCGGGGCTGGTCTCGTCGCCGCCCTCCCCGGCCACCGCCATCCCCTCCGGGGTCACGACGACCAGTCGCTCCCCGCGCGGGGCGGTGCCCGGCCCGTCCTCGGGCTTGTCCTTCGCGCCGCCCTCGCTCGTCTGTGTCATGGCTCCATCCTGCCGGGTCGGGACCCGTCGCGTGATCCGGGTCGCCCGATCACCGGCCCGATCACTGGCCCGATCACCGACCGGGGTCCTCCGAGCCCTGGTCCGACCACAGGTCCGACCACAGGTCCGACCACGGGTCCGGAGGCCGCCCGGACACCACCCGCGGGCCGGCCACGGGCAGTCGCCTGGGTGTTCCCGGGGCCCGAGGTCAGCTGACGGTGAGTACGACCTTGCCGACATGTGTGGACGCCTCCACAATCCGGTGCGCCTGCTCGACCCGCTCCAGCGGCAGCCGGGTGTGCACCACCGGCCGCACCGTCCCGTCGGCGAGCAGCGGCCACACGTGTTCGCGCACCGAGGTGACGATGGCCGCCTTCTCCGCCTCGGGCCGGGCCCGCAGCGTCGTCGCGAGCAGCGCCCCCCGCTTCGCCATCAGCGCGGCCAGGTCCAGTTCACCGACCCGGCCGCCCTGCAACCCGATGATCACCAGGCGGCCGTTGACCGCGAGCACGTCGAGGTTGCGGGCGAGGTAGGCGGCACCGATCGGGTCGAGGACGACATCGGCGCCGTTCCCGCCGGTGGCCTCGTGCACCCGGGTGACGAAGTCCTCCTCGTGGTGGTTCACCAGGATCTGCGCACCGAGCCGGGCGCAGGCGTCGAGTTTGCCGGTACTGCCCGCGGTCGTCGCGACCCGGGCACCGGCGGCCCGGGCCAGCTGGATCGCCATACTGCCGACCCCGCCCGCCCCGCCGTGCACGAGCAAGGTCTCCCCGGGGCGCAGCCCGGCCAGCATGAATACGTTGCTCCACACCGTGCAGACGACTTCGGGCAGGGCCGCGGCGTCGACGAGGTCGATCCCGTCCGGCACCGGGAGCAGCATGCCTTCGGGGACGGCCACCCGCTCGGCGTACCCGCCGCCGGCGAGTAGGGCGCAGGCCCGGTCGCCGACCTGCCAGTCGTCCACCCCGGCCCCGACGGCGGCCACCGTGCCGCTGGCCTCCAGTCCGGGCCAGGGCGGGGCGCCCGGAGGGGGCGGGTAGTGGCCCTGCCGTTGCAGGAGGTCCGCCCGGTTCACCGCGGTCGCTGTCACCGCCAGGACCACTTGGCCGGGCCCCGGCTCCGGATCGGGAACCTCGGCCAGCCGCAGCATCTCGGGACCACCCGGGGCGGTGACGGTGACGGCACGCATACCCCGACTCTAGGCAGCCCGGGTGACTCCGTCCCGGTGTCCCGCAGGTTCGTCCGGTGACGCCGCGCCGCCCGGGGCGCGAACGGGTGCCCCGGTCCGGGTGAAACCGGCCGCTCCGGCTCAGCTCACCACCCGCCCCGACCGAAGCTACGAACAGGCACACCACGTGCGGGAACGCCGGGTGACCGGGAACGACGAGCGGAAGGCCAGCATGCTGCGGAACATCGGCATCCGGTGGAAGGTGCTCGCCGTCCTCGTCCTCCCCGTCCTCGTCCTCGCCGCCACGGGAGGCGTGGCGACGGGTTCGATGCTCGACCGGGCGCAGGCTGCGGAACAGGCGAAAGTCGTCTCCGACGCCGGGGAACTGCTCGACGGGGCCCGGACGGCCCTCGACGCCGAGCGGCTGTCCTCGGTGCAGGCCCTGCGCGGCGACCCGAGCGCGATCGAGTCCCTCCCCGAGACCCGGGCCCGCACCGACTCCGCCCTGCTCGCCCTCAACGCGGCACTCGCCTGGTCCCCTCCGGCCTGGCTGCCGGCCCTGCCCGGTTCCTCGACGGCCGTGCGCACCGCCGTGGACGCCCTCACCGAGGCATCCGCGCTGCTCGACCAGGCGAGGACGGACACCGACGTCGTCCTGGACACCGGCGAGTCCGTGGCAACCGAAAAGGATGTGCTGGCGGCCTTCGACACCGCCACGGACACCGTCACCCAGCTGCCGGCCCAGGTGGCCGCACAGGTCACCGACCGTTCCCTGGCCCCGCAGCTGGAGGCGCTGTCGGCCACCGCCCGGGCCGCCGAGGGGATGTCCCGGATGCAGCTCGCCGGGCTTGACGTGCTGCGCGGCGGCGCCGACGCCGACCTCGCCCGGCAGGACCTCGCGGTGGCCGCGGCCGAGGTCGACGCCGCATACGCCGACCTGCGCGCGGTCGGCACCGACACGCAGGTGCGGTCCCTGACCGAGATGCTCGACACGGAAACCGCTGTGGAACTGGACAACCAGCGGGCGGCCCTCGCCGACGGGACGTCCGCCCGGCTCCCCTCGGTTCCGCAGTGGCGGCAGGTCACCTCGGCCCAGCAGGAGCAGGTGCGGGCGCTCAACGGCCGGGTTGCCGCGCAGGCCTCGGCGCGGGCCGCCCAGGCCGCGGACACCGCCTGGCTGCGTACCGCCGTCGCGCTCGGCCTCGCCGTCGCCCTCGTCGGTGCCTCCGTGCTGTTCGCCCTGATGGTGTCCCGGAGGATCACCGAGCGCCTGCGCCGGCTCACCCGCAGCGCCTCCGGTCTCGCCGTCGACCTGCCCGACGTGGTCGGCCGGGTCGCCGCCGGCCAGCCGGTCCCCGCGGAACCGGACGATGTCCCGCACGGCCGTGACGAGGTCGGGCGGCTCGCCGCGGCCTTCCGGGAGGCTCACGCGACGACCCTGCGGGTCGCCCACGAGCAGGCCCAGCTGCGTGCCTCGGTCGCCGAGACCTTCGTCACCGTCGCCCGGCGCAACCAGGTGCTGCTGTCCCGCCAGCTGTCCTTCATCGACCAGCTGGAACGCACCGAGGAGGATCCGGACACTCTCCAGGAACTGTTCCGGCTGGATCACCTCGCCACCCGGATGCGGCGGAACGCCGAATCCCTGCTGGTCCTCGCCGGGGTGGACAGCGGGCGGCGGCTGCGCGCGACGATGCCGCTGTCCGACGTCGTGCGCACCGCAGTGAGCGAGATCGAACACTACGAACGGGTCGCCGTGCGGCTGGCCGCGGACCCGCCGGTCGCCTCCCACCTCGCCCTCGGGCTGGCCCATCTCGTCGCCGAACTCGTCGAGAACGCCACCGTTTTCTCCGAACCGGGTAGCCCGGTGATGGTGAGTAGTGCGGCGCTGCCGACCGGGGTCCGGCTGTCCGTGCACGACCAGGGGATCGGCCTCGGCGAGGAGGAGATCGCCGCAGCGAATGAACGGCTCGCCGCCTCCGGGCAGGCCGAGCTGATGGGCGCCCAACGGCTCGGGTTCTTCGTCGTCGCCACCCTCGCGGCCCGGCTCGGTGCGCAGGTTCGGCTGCGTCGCGGAGACCCCGGGGGGACGGTTGCCGAGATCGACCTCGGGCCCGTGCTATTCGCCGACACGACGGAACTCGACGCGCGGGCGGGCACCCCGGTTGCGGCACCGGCCCACCCGGAGCCTGCGGAACCCCTGGTTCCGCAGGACATCGTGCCGCCGGACATCGTGCCCCCGTCGCCGCCGGTACCGGCGGTACCGCTGGCCGGGGCATCGACGGTGCCCCCGCCGTTCCCCGGCGTCCACGCGGACTTCCCGCCCGTCGGGGCGCCCGGGGACCCAGGATCCGCCCCGATCGCCGTACCGGACTTCGCCGCGGCCCCTGCGGCCCCGGACGGCCAGTCGCCGGACCATGCCGCACCGGAGGCTCCGCAGGTGGACCCGGCCGCCGGATCC
>JARRQM010000224.1:0-4153 GCA_037381765.1 Kineosporiaceae bacterium | reverse complement strand
TAGCCGACCTGCGCCTGGGGACCGATCTCGGCGACGAGTGCCTCGACCCGGTCCTTGGCCTGGTCGAGGATGAGAGCACCGGCCGAGTCGACGACGTAGACGCACATGGCGCCCGCGTCAACCATGATCCGGGCCTGGGCGGCAGGTCCTCGGGGGTGGTGCGGTGGCTGAGCATGAGGAAGCCGACGGTTTCCAGACCGAGGTCCTGGCGGCGACGTTCGACCGGCTCGGCGTACGTACCGGAATCGACGTGCACGCCATGCTGTCCGCCGCGCAGGACGTCGTGCAGCCGGTGATCGAACGCCTGCCGTGGATGGACCGGCCCTCGATCATCCAGGGATACGCCGGGGTGTACTCCAGTTTCCTGCTACACGCCGAGCGGGCCGCCGAACGGTACCGGGTTCCCGCCCACGAATTGTTGCAACGTGTCGGTGCGGCCGGCTACGTGGGCGGCCAGGAAGACATGATCATTGACATCGCCCTGGAAGTGTTGCGGGAACGTGACGCCGCCGGGACGGGGGCGTCCCGGTGACCGGCTGGGATGTGGCCCGGGCCGCCACCGAACTGCTCGCCCGTGAGGACGGCCGCACCGATGGCGACCGGATCACCGACGCCTGGCCCGGCCTGGACCTCGCCACCGCCTATGCGGTGCAGGACGAGACCTTGCGCCGCCGACTGGACCGCGGAGAGCGGCTGATCGGCGTCAAACTCGGGTTGACCAGCCGGGCCAAACAGAAACGGATGGGCATCGACACCCCGCTGACCGCATGGCTGACCGACGCCATGGTGCTGCCCGCCGGGGAGCCGGTGCCGCAGCACCGGCTCATCCACCCCCGGGTGGAACCGGAACTCGTGTTCGTCCTCGGCGAGCGGTTGGCCGGACCCGGGGTGAGCGCGGCCCGGGCGTTGCGCGCCGTGGCCGCCGTCCACGGTGGGGTCGAGATCATCGACAGCCGGTTCCGGGACTTCTCCTTCGCCCTACCCGACGTGGTCGCGGACAACGCCTCCACCGGTGCGTTCGTCACCGGCCCGGTGGGGGTCCCGCCGACCGGCCTCGACCTGACCCTGGAAGGGGTTCTGCTGGAGGTCGACGGCGCCGTCGTCGACTCGGCAACCGGTGCGGCGGTGCAGGGACATCCGGCCGAGGCCCTCGCCCTGGCCGCCAATGACCTGGGTCGGCGCGGGCACGCTCTGCAGCCCGGGTGGGTCGTGCTCACCGGCGGGATGACCGACGCGGTGTTCGTTCCCCCCGGTACGTCCGTCACCTGCCATTTCACCCACCTCGGGGCCGTGGCCGTGTACGGCGGGGCCGACCGGGCGGAGGTGTCCTGATGCCGCTGGTCGAGGTGACTCTCGCTGAGGGCCGCAGCCCCGAACAGATACGTGCCCTGCTGCATGAACTGCATGCGGCGGTGGTGCGGGCGGTCGGCGCCCCCGGCGATTCGGTTCGGGTCGTCATCCGGGAGGTTCCGGCCACCCACTGGTCGGCAGGGGATGTGACCCTCGCCGAACGGCGCGCCGGGCAGGGGAGCCCAGGCGCCGGGCGGGACGGCGCGGGCGGCGGGCAGGGGAGTCCAGCCGGCGGGCAGGGGAGTCCAGCCGTTGGGCAGGGGAGTGCAGGCGCCGGGCAGGACGGCGCGTGAGTACCGGGCAGGAGAAGGAGACCGGCATGGAGTTCTTCGGACACGTCATCGACGGTGTGGAGGTGCCGTCGGCGGACGGTGCCCGGATGGACAGCGTCGACCCGTACACCCAGCAGCACTGGGCGGTGGTGGCGCTCGGCGGAAAGGCCGAGTCGGGCCTCGCCGTGGCGGCGGCCCGGCGGGCCTTCGACACCGGTCCGTGGCCGCGGATGGGATTCGAACGGCGGCAACGGATCCTGCACCGGCTCGCCGACCTGATGGTCGAACACGCTGATGAGCTGGCCCTTGCCGACACCCGGGATATGGGCAAACCGCTCACCCAGTCCCGGCATGATGTGGCGCGCAGCGCGTGGAACATCCGGTTCTTCGCCGACCACGCCCGGATGGCGACCGCGGACGCCTACCCGATGGATTCCGGGCACCTCGCCTACACCCGGTACGACCCGGCCGGGGTGGTGGTGGCGATCTCGCCGTGGAATTTCCCGCTCATGCTCAGCACCTGGAAGGTCGCCCCTGCCCTGGCCTGGGGCAATACGGTGGTGCTCAAACCGGCGGAGGACACCCCGGTGTCGGCGACCCTGCTGGCCCGGCTGGCCGTCGAGGCCGGTCTGCCGCCGGGGGTACTCAACGTGGTGCACGGCTACGGCCCGGACTCCGTGGGGTCCGCGCTGACCGCCAACCCCGACGTGGACCGGATCACCTTCACCGGGGAGTCCGGAACCGGCAAGGTGATCAGCGCCGCCGCGGCGGCCAACCTCACCCCGGTCAGCCTGGAACTCGGCGGGAAAGGCGCGAACCTCGTCTTCGACGACGCCGACCTGGACAATGCCGTGCACTGGGCGGTGGAGGCGATCTTCCGCAACGCCGGGCAGGTCTGCCTGGCCGGCAGCCGGCTGTACGTGCAGCGCGGCGTCTACGAGGAGTTCGTGCGGCGGTACAAGGCCGCCGCGGAGGCCCTGGTCATCGGCGATCCGAAGGATCCGGGGACCCAGTTCTCCGGTGCCCTGGCCAGCCGGGAACACCACGCCAAGGTGGCCGGCTACCTCGATGCGGACGCGCTGGCCGGTGGGACGATCGTGACCGGAGGTCTCGGCGCGGGGTGGGGGATCGCTCCGACGATCATCGCCGGCGCCCCGGCCGGCGCCCGGGTGAGCCGGGAGGAGATCTTCGGCCCGGTCGTCGTCGCCACCCCCTTCGACACCGAGGAGGAAGCCATCGCCTTGGCCAACGGCACCCGCTACGGCCTCAACGCGATGGTGTTCACCGAGAACCTGTCCCGGGCGCACCGGGTGGCGGGACAACTGCGGGCCGGCACGGTCTGGGTGAACTGTTTCTTCATCCGGGACCTGCGGGCACCGTTCGGCGGGGTCGGTGACTCCGGGGTGGGACGTGAGGGCGGTGATTTCAGCCGGGAGTTCTTCACCGAACCCAAGGCCGTCGTTCTCCAGATCACCCGCTGACCCCCGCCCCGGGGTGGGCATCCCCCGCTCGGGTGCTCCCCCGGGGCGTACCCGGTCCCGCCCGGGCACATCCCGTACCGGGCCCGAAACCGTCCGGGACCGGCGCCGGCGAGGCGAGGGCCATCGGGGACCGGGTCCGGGGCCGGGATCGTGCCGAACTGTGGCCGAACCTTGGTTGAACACCACGTGAACGCGACTTCAACGTGGCGGCAACGTGATCTGAGCGGTGCATTGATTCTGCAGGTCACCCGGGTGTCCCCAGGTCGACCGGTGTCTGACCATGGGGTGAGGTCCCTGGTCAGGGCCCTTTTTTTGGGCCGTCCGCCTGGGATCCTGAACGGGAGCATTTTCCTCGGGAGGAACCAGTGGACCTGCTGCTGCTCAGCGTGATCGGAATCACGCTCTTGGCGCTGCTCTTCGATTTCTCCAACGGATTCCACGATGCCGCCAATTCGGTGGCCACCGTTGTTGCGACCCGGGCCATGCCGGCCCGCTATGCGGTGTGGTTCTCCGCGGTGTTCAACTTCCTCGCCTACTTCTTCGTCGGCACCGCGGTCGCGAATACCGTCGCGAAGATCGTCGAGCCCGGCGCGGAGGGGGTGGCGGTCGTCTTCTCCGCCCTCGTCGCGGCGATCGCCTGGAACTACCTGACGTGGTTCATCGGTATGCCGTCCTCGTCCTCCCACGCGGTGATCGGCGGGCTCGTCGGGGCCGGGCTGGCCGCCGGTGGCCTGCACGCGGTCAACTGGACGGCGGTGCGCAAGGCCGGGCTGTGGATCGTCCTGTCCCCGCTGGTCGCCCTCACTACGGCGACCGTTGCCACCTTGCTCGTCTGGCTCGTGCAGAAGCTCACCGGGTGGGGGGACAACGCGCGGCCGTTCAAGGTTCTGCAGCTGATCTCCGCGGCCGGGGTGTCTTTCGGGCACGGTGCGAATGACGCGCAGAAGACCTTGGGGATGATCGCCGCCCTCCTCGCCGCGTCGGGGTACCTCGGGGCTGCCCCGGGGGCGAAGGACTTCGTCGTCCCCGAATGGGCTGCGATCGCCGCCT
>JARRQM010000223.1:4163-5504 GCA_037381765.1 Kineosporiaceae bacterium | reverse complement strand
GGAAGCCGACCCGGGCCGGTGCGGGAGCGGAGGTCGGGCCGGCCAACGCGGGGGTGACGGAACCGGCGACGAGGGCGAGTCCGACGGCGGCGGCGAGCAGCAGCCGGTGGGAGATGCGACGGTGAACGGACATACCCCGATTAAGACAGATGCGATCTGAGTGGACAAGGGTGGGTTGTCCGGATATCGCGCCGATCCGACAGGGATTCGTTTTGGGATTCAACTACACTGGGGTGGGTCCACTACCCGGAGGTCCGTATGCCCGCCGTGACCGTCGACGACCCCCGTCTGCTCCCCCGCATCCCCGAACCGGTTCCCGGATCGGGCTCCGAACGTTCCGTCCGGTCCATCAGCACCGCCCCGGCCGGATATGAAGGAGACGGGTTCCCGGTCCGCCGCGGTTTCGCCGGGGTCGCCACCGCATGGCTGGACCCGTTCCTGCACCTGGACCAGATCGGGGAGATCGACTACGCCCCCGGCGAACCCCGAGGCACCCCGTGGCACCCGCACCGCGGATTCGAAACCGTCACCTATGTCATGGATGGCGCCTTCGAGCACCAGGACTCCCACGGCGGTGGCGGGCTCATCCGCGACGGGGACACGCAGTGGATGACCGCGGGCTCCGGACTCCTGCACATCGAACGTCCCCCCGAACCGCTCATCGCCTCCGGCGGCCCCTTCCACGCCATCCAGCTGTGGGTGAACCTGCCCCGGGCGCGGAAATGGTCCCCGCCGCGCTACCAGAGCATCCCCGCCGATCGGGTGCTGCTGCTCGCCTCACCCGACGCGGGCGCCCTCGTCCGGGTGATCGCCGGTGAACTCGCCGGGCACCGGGGCCCCGGAGTCACCCACACCGCGATCACCCTCGTGCACGCTTCCCTCGCCCCGGGAGCCCGGCTGCGCCTGCCCTGGCCGAACCGGCAGAACGCACTCGTCTACCAGCTGGCCGGGCAGTGCCGGGTGGGGCCCGCCAGGCACCCGCTGACCCGCGGGCAACTCGCCGTACTCGGCGACGGCGACACCCTCACCATCGACGCCCCGGGCGGCCGGCCCGGAGACCCGGACACCGGGGAACTCCTCATCCTCGGTGGCGTCCCGATCCGCGAACCCGTGGTCGCCTACGGCCCGTTCGTCATGTCGACACGAGAGGAAATCCGACACGCCCTGGAGGACTACCAAGCGGGGCGGATGGGGTCCATCCCGGTCGCCCGGGACTGACCCGAGGACAGCGACGGAACGTTCACCGACGAACACCGATCCCTTGACGGAGAACGGTTTTCGCGCGTCCGGGCGGCTACGGAGAAACCGCTGCCGGCCTTCGTCGGCGGCCCCGGCGGGACC
>JARRQM010000223.1:0-4157 GCA_037381765.1 Kineosporiaceae bacterium | reverse complement strand
TCGACCGCTACCTGCGCCGGGTCCGGTACGACCAGGACCAGCTCATCCAGACCCTGCACGTCGCCCAGGAGGTCTACGGCTACCTCCCGTTGCCGGTACTCGACCACATCGCCCGGGCGCTGCGTCTCCCGCCGAGCACCGTCTACGGCGTGGCGACCTTCTACCACCTGTTCACCTTCGACCCCCCGGGGGAGCACAGCTGCACCGTGTGCACCGGGACCGCCTGCTTCGTCAAGGGCGCCGACGACATCGTTGCCGCGATCGGCGCCGACACCGGGCTCGAACCCGGCAGCACCGACGCCGAGGGCCGGTTCACCTTGCGCACCACCCGCTGCCTCGGCTCCTGCGGGCTCGCCCCGGTCCTCGTCCTCGACGGCGAGGTGCTCTCCCACCAGACCCCGCATTCCGCGGTCGCCACCGTCCGCCGGTCGCTCGCCGCCCTCGAGGACGTGTGACGTGCCCGATCCCATCGACCTGCACGCCGTCGCCGACGCCGAACGCGAACACCGCAGCCGCTACCCCTGGCGGGTCAAGGTCTGCACCTCCACCGCCTGCCTGTCCGCCGGGGCCGCCGCCACCCGCGAAGCGGTCACCGAAGCCGTGGAAACATCCCCCCGGGCCGACGACTGCCAGGTCGTCCCCACCGGCTGCCTCGGCCTGTGCAGCAAGGGCCCCCTGGTCCGGGTCGAACCGCGCGGGGAGGAACGCACCCTGTACGGCCCCGTCGACCCCGATCTCGGCCGACGGATCATCGCCGAACACCTCGACCACGGCACCCCGGTCGAGGAAGCCCGGCTACCCGAAACGGAACCGTTCTTCGCCCGCCAGCACCGGGTCGTCCTCGCCAACGCGGGACGGATCGACCCGGACCGGCTCGAGGACTATGTCGCCGAAGGCGGCTACCGGGCCCTCGAACGCGCCGTCACCACGATGACCCCCGAGGCCGTCCTCGCCGTCGTCAAGGCCTCCGGCCTGCGTGGGCGGGGCGGTGCCGGCTACCCCGTCGGAAACAAATGGGCCCTGCTCGCCGCCTCACCGGCCACCGAGAAGTACGTCATCGCCAACGGTGACGAAGGTGACCCGGGCGCCTTCATGGACCGCACGGTGATGGAGGACGACCCGCATCGGGTGATCGAAGGGCTCGCCCTCGCCGCGTACGCCACCGGCGCCCGGCACGGCTACCTCTACGTGCGAGCGGAATACCCGCGCGCGGTCGAACGGCTCGAACAAGCCCTCCGCGCCGCACGCCGGCACCGGCTGCTCGGACGCGGCGTGCTCGGCAGCGACTTCGACCTCACCCTGGAGGTGCGGATCGGCGCCGGCGCGTTCGTCTGCGGTGAGGAGACCGCGCTCATCGCCTCGATCGAAGGGCGCCGCGGCAGCCCCCGGCTGCGCCCGCCCTACCCCACCGAACGCGGCCTGTTCGGCCGCCCCTCGCTGATCAACAACGTCGAGACGCTCGCGAACCTCCCGGCGATCGTGCTGAACGGCGCCGACTGGTTCCGTTCCACCGGGACCCCGTCCAGCCCCGGAACGAAGGTCTTCGCCCTCGCCGGTGACGTCGTCAACACCGGGCTCATCGAGGTGCCGATGGGGGTCACCCTGCGCGAAATCGTCGAGGACATCGGCGGTGGCGTCCCCGGCGGCCGGGACTTCAAGGCGGCCCAGACCGGCGGCCCGTCCGGGGGCTGCATCCCCGCACACAAACTGGACACCCCCGTGGACTACGAGAGCCTGCAGGAACTCGGCTCCATCATGGGATCCGGCGGCCTCATCGTGATGGACTCCGCGGCCCGGATGCCCGAGGTCGCCCGGTTCTTCATGCAGTTCTGCATGGACGAATCCTGCGGCAAGTGCGTGCCCTGCCGGGCCGGCACCGTGCAGCTACACGGCCTGCTCGACCGGATCTGCCGCGGGCGGGGCCGTCCGCACGACCTGGACCTGCTCGCCGAGCTGAGCACCGTGGTCCGCGAGACAAGTCTGTGCGGGCTGGGGCGCAGCGCCCCCAACCCGGTGTCAAGCACCCTGCAGTACTTCCGACCCGAGTACGAGGCCCTGCTCGAAGGAGCCTCCCATGTCTGAACGGCCCGCCCGGAACGGCAACGGAAACCGAACCGGCCACGGCAACCGGAACGGCCACGGCAACCGGAACGGCCGGAAGAACGGGAACCGGAACGGCAACGGAGGCCGGAACGGCAACAGCGTCGAGATCACCGTCAACGGCCGGCGCCTCGAAGCCCACGAGGGCGAAACCGTGCTCCAAGCGGCGGCCCGTGGGGGGATCCACATCCCCTCACTGTGCTACCTGGAAGGACTCACCCCGTGGGGAGCCTGCCGGCTGTGCGTCGTGGAGATCTCCGAATCCCGGGGCCTCGTCCCGGCCTGCGCCACGACCGTACGCGAAGACATGCAGGTGATCACCGACTCACCGAAACTGCGCCGGCACCGCCGGATGATCCTCGAACTACTGTTCGCCGAAGGCAACCACGTCTGCGCGGTCTGCGTCGAGAACGGCCACTGCGACCTGCAGGACACCGCGGCCGAGGTGGGAATGGATCACGTCCGCCTCGACTACCAGTCCCCGGCCAGGGCCGTCGACGCCAGCCACCCGCGCTACGTCTTCGACCCGAACCGCTGCATCCTGTGCACCCGGTGCGTGCGCACCTGCGACGAGATCGAAGGCGCCCACGTGTGGGACATCGCCTCCCGGGGCAGCGACGCCCACCTCGTCACCGACCTCGGCACCCCCTGGGGGGAATCGCCGAGCTGCACCGAATGCGGCAAGTGCGTGTGGGTGTGCCCGACCGGCGCCCTGTCCCTGCGCGGCGCACCTGACCGGGACGGCGCCGGCGACCCGCGGGTGATCCCCTGGCTGGTGGCCGCACGCACGAGACACGAATGGCTCCCCCGGAAGGAGACCACGTGACCCCCGCCCCCGCACCGGAAAAACCGCGTCTGGCCACCGTGTGGCTCGGCGGCTGCTCCGGCTGCCACATGTCCTTCCTCGACATCGACGAGCTGCTGTTCGAACTCGCCGAACGGGTCCACGTCGTCTACAGCCCCCTGGTGGACGCCAAGGAATACCCGGCCGACGTCGATATCGCCCTCGTCGAGGGCGCGGTCGCCAACGAGGAGAACCTCGCCATGGCCCGGCTCGTCCGCGCCCGCACCCGCAAGGTGCTCGCCTTCGGCGACTGCGCCGTCACCGGCAACGTCACCGCCCTGCGCAACTCCCTCGGCGACCCGGAACAGCTGCTGCGCCGGGTCTACGTCGACGCCGTCGACCGTGACCCCGGGATCCCCCGGGACGGCGTACCCGCCCTGCTCCCCCGGGTGCTCCCGCTGCAGCAGGTCATCGACGTCGAGGCCTACCTCCCCGGTTGCCCCCCGACGGCGGAACGCATCGCCGCCGCAGTGTTCGCCCTCGTCGACGGGAACGGGGCGGGACGCTCCGGAACCCGATTCGGCTGACCAGCGGAAGGCGACGATGACCACCGACATCACGATCGAACCGATCACCCGGATCGAAGGCCACGCGAAGATCACCGTGCACCTCACCGAGGACGGTGCTGTCCGGGAAGCCCGGCTGCACGTCACGGAATTCCGTGGATTCGAACAGTTCTGCCGAGGCCGCCCGGTCTGGGAGATGCCCAGCCTCACCGCCCGGGTCTGCGGGATCTGCCCGGTCAGCCACCTCCTCGCCTCGGCACGGGCCGTGGACGGCATCATCGGCATCACCCCGCCACGCCCCGCGCGGATGCTGCGCACCCTGACCAACCTCGGCCAACTGGTGCAGAGCCACGCGCTGAGCTTCTTCCACCTCAGCGGACCCGACCTGATCCTCGGACTGGACAGCGACCCCGCCGCCCGCAACGTCTTCGGGCTGATGGCCGCCGACCCCGACCTCGCCCGGCGCGGCATCCGGCTCCGGTCCTTCGGGCAGTCCGTGATCGAAGCGGTCGCCGGCCGCAAAGTGCACAGCCCGGGGATCGTCGGCGGCGGTGTGGCCCACCCCCTCGACCCCGCCGCCCGCGACCACCTGCGCGCGGCACTACCGGAAGCCCGCCAGGCCGCCGAACAGACCCTGAAGCTCTACCTGTCCTTCGCCGACCGCTTCACCCGGGAGATCCGGTCCTTCGGGGACTTCCCCAGCCTCT
>JARRQM010000222.1:0-4163 GCA_037381765.1 Kineosporiaceae bacterium | reverse complement strand
GGTCGCCGGCAACATCACGATCGACCAGGACAACGACCACGTCGACGTCTCCGGCGACGACAACGCGGTGAACACCGGTGAGGGCGACCAGAGCGCGGCGACCGGGGAGGGCTCCTCGTCGGCCCTGTCCGGGACGGGCCCGGCCCAGTCGAACAGCGGCGAGATCCACGACTCCGCGATCGGCTTCGGCACCGGCGACACCGGAAACGCCTCGAACAACGAGGTCGACGACGGTTCGGCCGTCTCCGGTGTCGGGGACAGCTCGGGCCACAACGTCGACGTCGAGGTCGAGTTCGAGCGAGGTCACGACCGCGAGGTCCGCGACCACGACGAGCGGGACCGCGACGAGTGGAGCAAGGACGAGCGCAGCGACCGCGACGATTGGGGGAAGGACGAGCGGGACAGTTCCGGGTACGACGATTTCGATCCTGTCCAGCCGGTGGGCACCACACCGACCTACGACCCCTACCAGCAGTCCGCCACCGCCGAGGACGAAACCTCCACCGACGGCAGTCCGACCGGCGACGAGATGGCCGCGGGGTGACTGCCGGTGGGAGGCTCGGTCACGATCAGTTCACCGCATCGTGACCCGACGGAACTCCCCGACCGGAGAAACCGCACGACCGGACCGGTGCGAACCACAGCACGGGAGCCCGGGACGGCCGGTGACCGAAACCGGCACGGCACGGCACGGGGTAACGGGTGACGACGCCTCCGGGCCCGTCACCCGCTGCTCCGTGCACAACCGGGGCTCCGCCAGGAGCCGAGGACCACGATGCGAGGGGAACCCCGATGGCGCAGCAGGCCACGAAGGATTCGGGGACGGACCGGATCGCCGCCGCCCGCGCCGCCGTCGACCACGGGATGCGCGCCTGTGCGGCCTACCGGCGACCGGATCTGAGGACCCGGCTGTCCGCCGAGCTGGCCCGGCTCGACGACCCCGGCACCCACGTCGTCGTCGTCGGCGAGTTCAAGCAGGGCAAGTCCTCCCTGGTGAACGCCCTCGTCGGGGCGGGTGCCTGTGCGGTCGACGATGATGTCGCCACGGCCGTCCCCACCTACCTGAGGCACGGGAAGAAGGTGCAGGCCCGGCTCCTGCTCGGAGCGGACCCGCCGACGCGGCGCCCCCTCCCGCCCGAAGCCATCCGCGAACACACCGTCGAGGGCGGGGTGACGGAGGTGGACGGGCAACCCGTGGTCGGGGTCGAGGTGCTGCTCCCGCGCAACATGCTCGCCTCGGGACTCGTCATCGTCGACACCCCCGGGCTCGGTGGGCTGGGGTCGTCCTACGCGGCGGCCAGCCTCACCGCCGCCGCCCTCGCCGATGCCGTCGTCTTCGTCACCGACGCCTCCCAGGAACTCACCGCCACCGAGGTCGCCTACCTCAACCGGGCCCGGGAGCTGTGCGACACCGTGATCTGCGCCCTCACGAAGATTGACTTCTACCCGGCCTGGCGCACCGTGCGCGATCTCGACCGGGCACATCTGGACCGCCTCGGGATGGACAAGGTGCGGCTGCTGCCGGTGTCCTCGTCGCTGAGGACCCGGGCGGTGCGGACCAACGACCAGGAGCTGAACGCCGAGTCCGGGTTCCGTGACCTCGTCCGGTTCGTCTCCGACGAGGTCGGGGTGCGTGGGGCGGCGGCCGCCGCCCGGAACGCCGGTGCCGAACTCGCCGGGGTCTGCGACCAGCTCATCGGCCAGTTCGACGCGGAGCGCAGCGTGCTGGCCGACCCCGATGCCGCCCGGGCGGTCGTCGACGAGCTCGAGGCGACCCGCCACCGTGCCGATTCGCTGCGGGAGGCCGCCGCCCGCTGGAACCAGACCCTCGGCGACGGGATCAGCGACCTGTCCGCGGACATCGACCACGATCTCAAGTCGCGGTTCCGCCTGGTACTCGCCGAAGCCGACGAAGCGATCGAGGACTGTGACCCGGCGGACACCTGGACCCAGCTGGAACCGTGGCTGCGCGCCCGGGTCTCCCACGACCTCGTCACCAACTACACCATGCTGCGTGACCGGGCCGCCGCGCTCAGCACGACCGTCGCCGAGCATTTCCGGGACGTGTCCGGGACGGGGCCGGGGCGGCTCGCCGTCTACGACCCGACCCCCCTCGTCGACCGCACCGACGTCGACCCCGACATCGCGCTGGAGAAGATGTCGGCCCGCAAACAGGGGCTCGTCGCCCTGCGCAACAGCTACAGCGGGATCCTCATGTTCACCATGCTGCCGACCATGGTCGGGCTCACCGGGATGGCGCCGATCGCCGTCCCGATCGGGCTGCTGATGGGGCGGGCCGGGTTACGGGAGGAGAAGAAACGGCAGCTGAAACAGCGACAGGGGCAGGCGAAGAACGCCGTCCGCCACTACTGCGACGAGGTGCAGTTCCTCGTCGGCAAGGATTCCCGGGACACCTTGCGGCGGATCCAGCGGCAGTTGCGCGACCACTACGGCGCCCGGGCCGAGGAGCTCCGCAGGTCCGTGAGCGAGGCCCTGAACGCGGCGAACGCGGCGGCGAAACGCAGTAGTGCCGAACGGGAACGCCGGCTCAAGGACCTCGACGCCGAGCTGGACAGGCTGCGACAGCTGCGCCGGCGGGCCGAGGAGGTGCAGCGGTGAACCTCGCGGACCGGACCCGGGGCCTGCTCTCCCGGGCCGCACAGGTGTACCGGGACACCCCCGACCGGGCCCGGCTCGACGCCCTGTCCGAACGCCTCGACGCCCCACTGCGCGTCGCGGTCGCGGGTCGGGTGAAGTCCGGGAAGTCCACCCTGCTCAACGCTCTCGTCGGGGAACGACTGGCGCCCACCGACGCCGGGGAGTGCACCCGGATCGTCACCTGGTACCAGGACGGGCACACCTACGGCGTCACCGTGCACCCGCGCGGGGGCCCGGCTCGCTCCGCCCCGTTCACCCGGGAGGACGGTGCGATCGAGGTGGACCTCGGCGGGCTCTCCCCGGAGAAGGTCGACCAGCTCGTCGTGACCTGGCCGGCACAGGCGTTACGCACCGCCACCCTCATCGACACCCCGGGAATCGGCTCACTGTCGGAGTCGGCGGGCAACCGCGCCTGGGAGGTACTCACCGGCGAGGAGGAGGAGACCCCGGCCGACGCCGTGCTCTACCTCATGCGCCACCTGCACACCGGGGACGTCGAATTCCTCCGGGCCTTCCAGGACGTCGAGGTGTCCCGGCCGAACCCGGTGAACGCGATCGGGGTGCTGTCCCGGGCGGATGAGATCGGCGCCGGCCGCCCGGACGCCATGGGGTCGGCCCGGAAGATCGCCGCCCGGCTGTCCACCGACCCGGTCGTCCGCCGGGTGGTGCAGACCGTGGTCCCGATGGCGGGACTACTCGCCGAAACCGCGGCGACGCTCACCGAGACCGAGGTCGCCCAGCTGCGCAGGCTCGCCGCCCGGCCCCCCCGGGAGGTGGAGGATCTCCTGCTGTCCACCGACCGGTTCCTGGACAGGCTCCCCGAGCTCGGGGTGACCTCCCTGGAACGGCGCGAGCTGCTCGACCGGTTCGGGGTGTTCGGGCTGCGCCTGGCCTCGACGATCCTGCGCCGCGAATCGGTGACGGCGACCGAACTGGCCCGCGAGCTCACCGCGCGAAGCGGCCTGGAGGATCTGCACTCCGTCCTGTCCTCGCTGTTCTACACCCGTCGCGACGTACTCAAGTGCCGCTCCGCCCTGCTCGCCGTGGACGCCCTGGTGCGGGACCGTCCCCGGACCGGGTCCGAGCCGCTGTCCGGTGAGGTGGAGGAGATCCTGTCCTCGGCGCACCCGTTCAACGAACTGCGGGTGCTCTCCGCGCTCCGAGCAGGCTGGGTGACCGGTCGCCCCGAGGTACTCGAGGACCTCGAACGCCTCATCGGCGGCTTCGGGACTGCCCCGGCGGAGCGACTCTCGCTGCCCCCGGACGCCGGCGGGCCGCAGCTGACGGAGGCTGCCACCGAAGCACTGCACCGCTGGCAGCGCCGCGCGGAGAGCCCGATGACCCGGCACGATCTCGCGGTCGCCGCCCGGGTCGCGATCCGGTCCTGTGAGGGCATGCTCACCGGACCCGCCGCCCGCTGACCGGACCCGCCGGGGCGGACCACGCCCGGGGCGGACCTCGCCCGGGGCGACCCGCCGGCGGAGGGCCGGCGGCGGCGGGCCGGC
>JARRQM010000221.1:0-6325 GCA_037381765.1 Kineosporiaceae bacterium | reverse complement strand
GTGGAAGGTCTTCGCGTGGTCGGGGCCTTCTTCGGTGATCGCGTACTCGGGGACGCCGAGACCCAGCGTTGCGGTGAGTTCCTGCAAGCTGGTCTTCCAGTCCAGCCCCGCCCCGAGTGCGGCGGAGGATTCGAGCAGCTCGTCGACGAGACGGTGGACGAACAGCCGCGCCTCATCCATCCCGTGTTCGAGGTAGGCGGCCCCGATCAACGCCTCCAGGGTGTCGGCGAGGATGGAGGACTTGTCCCGTCCCCCGCTGGTCTCCTCACCACGGCCCAACCGGACGAACGCTCCGATGTCCAGTTTCCGGGCGATGTCGGCGAGTGCACGCATGTTCACCACGGCGGCCCGCAGCTTCGCCAGTTGCCCTTCCGGCAGGTCGGGATGCCGCCGGAACAGGGCGTCGGTGACGACCAGGCCAAGCACCGCGTCGCCGAGGAACTCCAGCCGCTCGTTCGTCGGCAGCCCGCCGTTCTCGTACGCGAACGAGCGGTGCGTCAGCGAACGCACCGCCAGATCCCGCTCCAGCCGTATCCCGAGCCGCTGTTCGAGCAGGCTCAGGTCAGCCGTCGGGTCCTCAGCGCCTTGCATGGCTACCGTCGCGCACGATCCACCCTCGGATCAGAGGTCCTTGACCTTGCGGCCCTTGTACTCGAGGAACAGCGGGGTCCCGGCCGAGTCGGTGACCACCCGCGCCTGATGCGGGCGGGCGTAACTGATCTGACCGCCCTCGACGACCTCGGTGAGGGTCGTGGGCGTCGCCTTCCACTGGGAGCGGCGGGACCGCGTGTTGCTGCGGGACATCCTGCGCTTCGGGACGGCCACGGCTGACTCGCTCTCTGCTCGGGCACGGCGGTTGCCGTACTCATCACACCGAGCACGGCGGTTGCCGTGCCCCACTATCCAGGCACGGCTACTGCCGTGCCCCACTATCCGAGCACGGCTGCTGCCGTGCCCCACTAACCAGGCACGGCTACCGCCGTGCCCTACACACCGAGCACGGCGGTGGTGCCGCGCTCAGGCGACCGGTACCGGAGGAACCCACCGGAACCGGAAGTGTTCCGGTCGGTCACCCCGGGCCGTCGGGGACGGCTCGGGTCGACGCGCCGGTCTGCGACCCCGCAGCCGGGTCCGGCCCGTCGTCACTGGCCAGGAGCCCCTGCAAGGCCGCCCACCGGGGGTCGGTGACCTCATGGTGGTGTTCCGGGTCATCCGCCAGGCGTGCCCCACATTCGGAGCACAACCCCGGGCAGTCCTCCCGGCACACCGGCTGGAAGGGCAGTGCGAGCACCACCGCGTCCAGGACCGCGGGCCCGAGATCGACGTTGTCGCCCTCAAGCGCCCGCACATCATCCTCCTCGTCGCCGTCGACGACCCGGTCGGGGTAGGCGAACAGCTCCTGCAGGTCGGCGTCGACCGCCAGGCGGACCTCACCGAGGCACCGTACGCATTCCCCGGCCGCGCTCCCCCGCACCGTTCCCGAGACGAGGATCCCTTCGAAGACCGACTCGAACCGTAGATCCAGTTCGAGCCTGCTGCCCCGAGGGATGCCGATGACATCGGTTCCGAGGTCCTCGACCAGATCCGTCTCGCGGTGCACCCGCCGCATCGCCCCGGGGCGGCGTCCCAGCTCGCGGATGTCGAAGACGAACGGTGAACGCGGATCCAGGGGAATGGCGTGCTCCTCACGGTTCTGGCCCAGGCCACGGCGCCGACATACCGACGACGAGACCAAGGAGAGAGATTACTGCAGGTGGATGCCCTACCCCAAACGAGCCGGACCGGGGCGGGAATCCGATCCGCCGGACCGCCCGAGACGGTCCAGGAGCAGGGGGAGCACCGCGGCCGGAACGAGCCCGGTGACGTCCCCGCCACCGGCGGCGACCTCCTTGACCAGGCTACTGGAGATGTGTTCGTACCGGGGCGAGCCCGGCAACAGCAGCGTCTCCAGGCCGGTGAGGTGCCGGTTCATCAAGGCCATCGGAAGCTCGTAGGCGAAGTCGGTGCCCGAGCGCAGCCCCTTGATCACGGCCACCGCACCGACCCGCCGGCAGTAGTCGACGAGCAGCCCCGAGGGCACCGCCTCGACCCGTATCCCGGGGGCTCCGTCGAGGCTGGTTTCGAGCAAGGCGACCCGCTCGGCCCCGGCGGGCGGCGGCTGGCCACCCCACGGGGTACGGGCACCCGGCCCACCTCCGCCCGGGTCCGTGAGGCGCTGTTCTCCGGGCTGGACGCCCGCGGGGCGCTGCGCGGAGCCCGGGTCCTCGACCTGTACGCGGGATCCGGGGCGCCGGTGCTGGGATCGGACGGGGACGGTGTGTCGGCGGGGTGCACAGAGGCAAGCTAGCCGCTCGGCGGCAGATCCGCGGGCCGGTTCGATCCCGCGTTGCCGGTGCCGTCGCCGGCAGTGTTCCCGGTGCCGTCGCCGGCCCGCTGAGCCGTCCACAGCACGGTCTCGCCGTACCGCCGGACGCCGAGCCCGACCAGGCCGTCCGGCCAGGCAGGTTCCGGGCTGCGGGCACTGCGCTCGACGACGACCAGCCCCCCGACAGCGAGCACCCCGCCGTCTCCGCCGTCCCCGCCGTCCGCGTCGTCCTTGTCGTCCGCGCCGTCCCCGCCGGCGCCGGCGCCGGCGAGTAGTCCGAGCATCTCAGCGAGGTCGTCCTCCCCGAGCGGGTAGGGCGGGTCGGCGAGCACGAGGTCGAACGCCGCCGAACCGGCCGCCCGCCGCAGATACCGCAGCACCGGGGTGTGCATGACGGTGACTCCCGGCAACCCGACCGCGGTGACGTTGCGCCGGGCCGTACCGGCCGCCTCGCGGGAGGAGTCGACGAGGACGACGGAGGCGGCCCCCCGGCTGGCGGCCTCCAGCCCGAGCGCCCCGGATCCCGCGTACAGGTCGAGTACCCGGGCTCCGCGCAGCGCCCCGCGGGCGTCCAGCCCGGAGAACAGCGCCTCACGGACCCGGTCGGAGGTGGGCCGGGTACCCGTACCCCGTGGGGTGGCCAGCCGCCGCCCGCCGGCAGTCCCGGCAATGATCCGTGTCACCCCTATGCCCTTTCGTGCCCCGGGCGTTCGTGCCCCGTGCGTTCGTGCCCCGTGCGCTCAGCCACGGTCCAGGTAGGCCTCGCGCTCCGGGTCGAGCAGGTCGGCGATGGCCTCGGCGAGCGCCGGATGTCCGGCCAGTTCGGGGTCCTCCGCGACGAGAGCGACGGCCTCATGCCGGGCGCGCTCGATCACCTCCTCATGCCGCAGCACCCGGAGCAGCCGCAGCGAGGAACGCCCCCCGGACTGGGCCGCCCCGAGAACATCACCTTCGCGGCGCTGTTCCAGGTCGAGGCGGGCCAGCTGGACGCCGTCGCCGGTGGCCGCAACCGCCTCCAGGCGGGTCCGGGCCGGGGTGTCCGGCCCCGCCTCGGTGACCAATAGGCACACGCCGGGGGCGGTTCCCCGGCCGACCCGACCGCGCCACTGATGCAGCTGAGAGACACCGAACCGGTCGGCGTCGAGGATGACCATGGCCGAGGCGTTCGGCACGTCCACCCCGACCTCGATGACCGTCGTCGAGACGAGGACGTGCACCTCACCGGCACCGAACCGGCGCATCGCCGTCTCCCGGGCCTCGGCGGGCATCCGCCCGTGCAGGGCTTCGACGACGAGCCCGGCCATCGCCGGATGCCCGCGCACCTCCTCCAGGACGTCGAGTACGGCCCGGGGCGGGCGCCGGTCCGTCCCGCCGTCCTCCGGCGCGTCCTCATCCCCGTCACCGGCGGCGTCCCCGCCGATCCGGGGGCACACGACGTACCCCTGGTGTCCGGCGTCGATCTCCTCGCGCAGGCGCCGCCAGATGCGCTCGTACCAGGAGGGCCGTTCCCCCGCGGGGACGACATGTGTGGCGATCGGGGAACGCCCCACCGGCAGCTCGGTGAGCGAGGAGGTCTCCAGATCACCGAACACCGTCATGGCGACGGTACGCGGGATCGGTGTCGCCGTCATCACCAGCAGATGTGGGGTGGTCCGGCCCTTGCCCCGCAACGCGTCCCGCTGCTCGACGCCGAACCGGTGCTGTTCGTCGACGACGACGAGGCCGAGATCGGCGAACCCCACCCGGTCGTGCAGCAGGGCGTGGGTGCCGACGACGATGCCCGCCTGCCCGCTGGCCGCCTCCAGCAGGGCGGCCCGCCGGGCCGCCGCCGACATCGACCCGGTGAGCAGCGCCACCCGGGTGCCCCGTTCATCCCCGCCGAGCAGGCCACCGGCGGCGAGGTCACCGAGCATCCCGGTGATTGAGCGGTGGTGCTGGGTGGCGAGCACCTCGGTGGGAGCGAGCAGGGCCGCCTGACCGCCCGCGTCGACGACGGTGAGCATCGCCCGCAGCGCCACGACGGTCTTCCCGGAGCCGACCTCCCCCTGGAGCAACCGGTGCATCGGGTGTTCGGCGGCGAGGTCGGTGCCGAGCTGCTCGCCGACCGCGCGTTGCCCGGCGGTGAGGGCGAACGGCAGCCGGGCGTCGAAGGCGGCGAGCAGGCCGTCCGGCCGGGCGATCCGGGCCGTCGCGGGCAGGGCGGTGGCCGCGGCGCGGCGCCGGGCCAGGGCCGCCTGGAGGACGAACGCCTCCTCGAAACGCAAGCGGGCCTGCGCCCGGCGCCAGTCATCGTCGTCGGCGGGCCGGTGCAACCGGTGCAACGCCTGCCCGAGCGACATCAGCCCGTGCCGGGCCCGGATCGGGGCCGGCACCGGATCGTCGACCTCCACGTCGACGAGGGTGTCCAGGACGACGCCGACGCTGCGCCGGATGGTCTCCGAGTCGATCTGCGCCGAAGCCGGGTACACCGGGATCGGCCCCTCGATCCCGGCGACCGCGGCCTCGTCGTCGTCCTCGGAGTCGAGTAGGTGCAGCTTGGGGTGGGTGAGCTGAGGCTTGCCCTGGTAGCGCCCGACGGTGCCGGAGAACAGTCCGCGCCGGCCCGGCCTGAGCACGTGTTTGAGCCGGGAGGCGTTGAAGAAGGTGAGGTCGAGCCGGTCGGCGCCGTCGCTGACGACGACGGAGAGCAGTTCCCCCCGCCGGGACCGCATCCGCCGGGAGGTCGCGGAAACGACCTCGGCGAGGATGGTCGCCTCCTCCCCCTGCGGCAGCTCCCGCAAGGGGGTGAGGTCGCCCCAGCGCTGGTACCGGCGGGGGTAGTGGCGCAGCAGGTCACCGACCGTGTCCAGGCCGAGTTTGCCCAGTCCGGCGGCCGATCGGGTGCCGAGGGCCTTCGCCAACGGTTCCCGCAGTCGGGCGGATCCGCCGGGGGCCGGGGCGGGCCGGGCATCCGCCCGGCTACTCGCTCCGCCGCTCACTCCGCCCCCAGGAGCAGCGGGTACCGCCGCTGACCGCCGTCCAGAACGGTGACCTCGACCTCGCGGTGGGCCCGCCGGGCGTAGTCGCGCACCGCGTGCACGAGGTCGTCGGCGGCGTCGACCCCGCGCACCACGGTGAGCAGTTCCCCGCCGCCGGACAGCAGCCGGCGCACCACGTCGACGGCCACCACCTCGATTTCGGAACCGACCACGGCGAAGTCGCCCTGGACGACGCCGAGGACGTCACCGGCCCGGCAGGGACCCGCCGTGGTGATCGCGTCCCGCGCGGCCAAGGTCACCGCACCGTGCCGGGTCGCCCCCGCGGCGGCCGACATCCGTACGAGATCCTCGTCGAACTCCCCCAACGGGTCGTGGACCGCTGCCGCGGCCAACCCCTGCACCTGGGCCTGGGTCGGCAGCACGTTCACCCGGACCCCGGACTCCCGGGCCTGCCGCGCCGCGGCCTCGGCGACGGCGAGCGTGTCGGCGTCATTGGGCAGGACGACGACGGAACGGGCCCCGGTCTCCCCGACCGCGTCGAGCAGTTCCGCGGTCGACGGCCGACGCCCCGGCCCGCCCGGCAGCACGACCGCCCCCGCCTTACCGAACAGGTCGGCCAGCCCGGGTCCCGCGGCGCAGGCCACGAGCCCGACCCGGGGGTGCACCAGGACGGGGGCGGACCCGCCGTCGGCCCCCAAGTGGGTGATCCGGATCCGGTACGGGCGCCCCGCGACGATCCCCGCCTCCACGGCGGCGCCCGGGTCGTCGGTGTGCACGTGGACATGCCAGAGCACCCCGCCGCCGACGACCACCAGGGAGTCGCCGAGCCCGGCCAGCCGTTCACGCAGCGCCGGAACGGTGTCGGAGCCCGCATCGAGCAGGTACATCACCTCGAAGGCGGGGCCGGTCCCGGGTTCCCTGAGCCGGTCCGGAATGACCGGGACGACCGGGGGCATGTCCCGGCGGGCACGGGTGCGGCGCG
>JARRQM010000220.1:0-6502 GCA_037381765.1 Kineosporiaceae bacterium | reverse complement strand
GTCTGCGTCGCCGCTGCGCGCGAGGTCGGCCGCCCCGTCGTCCCGGTGCACGCCCCCGGGGTGGCCGGGAGCAAGAACTTCGGCAACCGGCTGGCCGGGCAGGCCCTGTTGGACCACGTCATCGGCACCGTCGAACCGGAGGAGGTCACGCCCTACGACGTCAACCTCGTCGGGGAGTACAACATTGCCGGCGAGCTGTGGGATGTGCTCCCGGTGCTCGCCCGGGCCGGAATCCGGATCCGCACGACGATCACCGGGGACGCCCGGTTCGCCGAGGTCGCCACCGCGCACCGGGCCGCCGCGACCATGGTGGTCTGTTCCCGGGCACTGCTCCCGCTGGCCCGCGGCTTGCAGGAACGCTACGGGGTGCCCTGGTTCGAGGGCAGCTTCTACGGCGTGCGCTCGATGAACGACAGCCTGCGCGGGTTCGCCCGGCTACTCGGCGGCGAGGTCGCCGAACGGGTCGAGCAGGTGATCGCCGAGGAGACCGCCCGCACCGAGGAACGGCTGGAACCGCTGCGGCGCAGGCTGACCGGGCGCCGCGCGGTGCTCTACACCGGCGGGGTGAAGAGTTGGTCGCTGGTCGCCGCCCTGCAGGATATCGGGGTCGACGTGGTTGCTTCCGGGGCGACGAAGAGCACCTCCGACGACGTGGACCGGATCGAGGAGTTGCTCGGCCCGGACGGTCAGGTGATCCGCAACGGCTCCCCGGCGGAGCTGCTCCGGATCGCCGAGCGCACCCGGGCCGACGTGCTCATCGCCGGAGGCCGCAACCAGTACACGGCGGTGAAGGCACGGATGCCGTTCCTCGACGTCAACCAGGAACGACACGTCCCGCTCGCCGGATACCCGGGGATCGTCGAACTCGCCCGGCGGCTGGACTCCGCCCTGACCAACCCGGTGTGGGAGCAGGTCCGCGCCCCCGCCCCGTGGGAGGCCTCGCCCCGGTCGGCGTCGACGCGGCGGGCCCGTAGCCGTCGCCCCGCGAGCCCCGCCCCGGCACCTGCCCAGGCACCGGCACCGGCACCGGCACCGGCGACACCTTCCGCCCGGGCGGTGCGCTGATGGCGCGCGTCACCCGCGGGAGCCACCGCGGCGCCCTGGACCCGATCAAGTTGAGCCAGCCGCTCGGCGCCACCCTCGCCTACCTCGGGCTGGCCCGGGCGATGCCCCTGCTGCACGGCTCCCAGGGCTGTTCGGCCGCGGCGAAGTCCCTGCTCACCCGGCATTTCCGCGAACCGATCCCGTTGCAGAGCTCGGCGGTCACCGAGGTCGCCGCGGTACTCGGTAGCGGGACGAACCTGCGCACCGCCGTCACCACGGTGGCCGAACGGACCGATGCGGAGATCATCGGGGTGGCGACGACCGGACTCGTCGAGATCACCGGGGACGACCTGCAGAGCCTCGTCGACCTCCCGGAGGACGATGACGGCCCGCTGGTCATCGCCGCATCCACGCCGGACTTCGAGGCGGGGCTGTCCCGGGGCTGGGCCTCCGCCGTCGAGGCGATCGTCGCCGCGGGCCTGCGTTCGGCGCGGACCCGCACCGCCGCCGCATCCGGGGCGTGGTCGGAGCGGATCCTGCCGGTACTCACCGGGGTCAGCCTGACCGCCGCCGACCTCGACGAGATCGGGGACGTCGTGCGCAGCTTCGGGTTGCGCCCGCTGCTCGTCCCGGACCTGTCCGGTTCCCTCGACGGGCATCTGGAGGACGGCTGGCAGCCGCTCACCACCGGGGGGACCAGCCGTGACGAGCTGGCCCTGCTCGCCGGGGCGCAAGCCGCCCAGGCGGTCGGGGTCACTGCGGCGGCCGGCGCCGACCGGCTCGCCGAGGCCGGCACCGAGGTCATCAGGCACCCGCACCTCGCCGGGCTCGCCGCGGTCGACGCGTTCGTCGACGCGCTGCGCCGCAGCAGCGGGCTGCCGGTACCGGCACGGGTGCGTCGGGACCGGGCCCGGTTCACCGACACCCTGCTCGACGCCCACTTCATCCTCGACGGTGCGCGGATCGCGGTCGCCGGGGAACCCGAACTGGTCGCCGCGGTGACCACCTTGGTCGCCTCGGCGGGTGCCCGGGTGGTCGCCGCAGCCGCGCCGACCGACGACCCGGTCCTCGCCGATCTGCCCTGCCCGGAGGTCGTCCTCGGTGACCTCACCGACCTGCACGAGCGGGCCGCCGACGGCGGCGCCGAACTCGTCATCGGGAACGGGCACACCCGCGCGGTCGCCGACCAGCTCGGCGCCGTGCACCTGCCGCTCGGACTACCGGTTCCGGACCGGCTCGGCGTTGCCCTCGCCGCGGTCACCGGCTACCGCGGGGGGCAGCGTTTCCTCACCGAGGTCGCCAACCGGCTGCTCGAACACGGGGAGGCCGGTCACTGTGCCGTCCCCGGGCCCCGCACCGGTCCGGTTCGCCGGGCCGGGTCCACCGATCACGACACCACCGAGGAGATGCCGTGCTGACGATCGCCATCGCCACCCGGGACGGAACCGCCGTGGACCAGCACTTCGGCTGGTGCACCCGGTTCGACGTCTACCAGGTCGACGCCGAGCACGCCGAACTCGTGCAGACCCGCGCCCCGGGATCAGCCGAGGGGGAGGACGCGAAGATCGCCTCGCGCCTCGACGCCATCCGGGACTGCGCCATCGTGCACGTCACCGCGATCGGCCCGACCGCCGCCGCCCGGGTGGTCAAGGCCGGGCTGATGCCGGTGAAGATGCCCGAGGGCACCCCGGTCGCCGAGGTGCTCACCCGGTTGCAGGAGGTGCTCGGCGGCACGCCGCCACCGTGGATCCGCAAGGTGCTCCGGCAGCATTCCCCGGACGCGACCGCCTGGACGCCGGCATGACCAGCACCGCCGCGACAAGCGGCCAGACCAGCACCGCCGCAGCAAGCGGCCAGACCAGCACCGCCGCGGCAAGCGGCCAGACCGGCGCCGCCGCGGACGGGGAGTTCCTGCGGGACCTGCTCGTCCAGCTCCGGGCGTCGGACACCTACGGTCGGCTCGACGACTTCGCCGATTCGCGCCTGCTCGCCCCGTACGTCCTCGACTCCGCCCGCCGCGCCGAGATCCCCCTGGATTGCGCGGTCGACCCGGCGACCGAGGGCCGGCTGCGGGTCTATTACCAGGCCGTGGCCGCGGGGATCGAGAAGGCCACCGGGGTGATGACGGCGGTCGCCGTGGACCTCAACGAGGAGGGGTTCGGCCGGGCCCTGGTCCTCGCCGGGCGGCTCGTCGTGGTCAGCGACACCCTGCGGGACGCCCAGCGGTTCGGGTTCGCCTCGGCCGGGAAGCTCGCCGCCCGCGGGGAGCGTGCCGTGACCCGCGCGGTCGCCCTCGTCAACCGGTTCCCGGAGGTGGCCCGTGCCGACGACTGAACACGTGACCGTTTCGGCAGCCACCCCGGCAGCCGATCCGGCAGCCACCCCGGCGACCGATCTCGCAACGCGGCTCGCCGGGTGCCGGGACGCCGAGGACTACTTCCGGCTGCTCGGCGTCGACCACGACCCGGCCGTACTCGCCGTGAACCGGCTGCACATCCTGCGTGCCTTCGGCCGGGAACTCGACCGGATCACCGAGGTGGAGCCGGGGGACGTCCCGGCCACCGCGGAACGGGACCGCGCCCGGGAGGCCGCCCTACGCGAGGCGCTGGAACGCAGCTACGCGACGTTCACCCGCTCAACCGCCCTGGACCACCGGCTGTTCCAGGTGCTCCGGGACCGCGCCCCGGGCAGTTTCGTCCCCCTCGATGCGGTACTCCCCGACCCGCCGCCCGGTCCCGGCCACGGCCCCGGGCCGACCGCCAAGCTCACCGGAGGACGACGATGACCGCGCCCTCGCATGCGGCCCTGGCCGCGCCCGCGGAATGGGGGGTGGGCACCGAGGTCGTGGCCCTCGTCCCGCTGCTCCAGGACGGCAGCTTCCCCGACCCGGAGGTCCGGCGGGGACAGGTGCTGGTCCCGGCCGGGACCGCCGGGCATGTCGTCGACGTCGGCAGCTACCTGCAACGGCACACCGTGTACGCGGTGGCCTTCGAGAACGGTCGGCTGGCGCGGATCGCCACGCACCCGTGCTACAGCCAGGAGGCGCACCGGTACTACGCCCGGATGCACGTCCCGGTCGCCCCGGGCTGCAACATCTAATGCCATTACTGCAACCGCAAGTTCGACTGCGCGAACGAGAGCCGCCCCGGGGTGACGAGCACCCTGCTCACCCCCGAGGAGGCCGCGGCGAAGGTCGTCCGGGTCGCCGAACGGGTTCCGCAGCTGTCCGTCGTCGGGATCGCCGGACCCGGTGAGCCGCTGGCGAATGCGAACCGCACGCTCGGCGCCCTGGAACTGGTCGCGGAACGTTCCCCGGACCTCACTTTGTGCCTGTCCACCAACGGGTTGACGTTACTCGACCACGTCGACCGGATCGCGGACCTCGGCGTCGAGCACGTCACCGTCACCGTGAACATGACCGACCCCGAGATCGGTGAACGGATCTACCCGTGGGTGGCCTTCCGGGGCCGCCGGTACACCGGCCGGGACGCCGCCCGC
The DNA here is from genome assembly GCA_037381765.1 of Kineosporiaceae bacterium. Taxonomy (GTDB): domain Bacteria; phylum Actinomycetota; class Actinomycetes; order Actinomycetales; family Kineosporiaceae; genus JARRQM01. The sequence continues at coordinate 1,960 of JARRQM010000220.1, read as the reverse complement.
GTGCTCTCCGAACGGCAGCTGGCCGGGATCGCCGCGCTCACCGAGCGGGGGATTCTCTGCAAGGTCAACTCGGTGATGATCCCCGGGGTGAACGACGAGCACCTGGTCGACGTCTCCCGCACGGTCCGCGACCTCGGCGCGTTCCTGCACAACATCATGCCGCTGGTCTCCGCCCCGGAGCACGGAACGGTGTACGGGCTGGAGGGCCGGCGCGGCCCCACCCCCGCGGAACTCGCCGAGCTGCAGGGCCGCTGCGAGGAACTGGCCGGTGACTCCTCGGCGATGTCGATGGGGTTGATGCGGCATTGCCGGCAGTGCCGGGCGGACGCCGTCGGCATGCTCGGCGAGGACCGCAGCGCCGAGTTCGTCGAGGACGGCCCCGGACCGGAACCCACGGGGACGTCCGGGGAGGCGTCCGCCGGGACCGTCACGGGGACGCCCGGGGGAACCGGCTCGGCCGGTCTCGCCGGTGCGACCGGTCTCGCCGGTGCGGCCGGGAACGGTGCCGCGGGGAGCCGCCGGGAGGAACGGGAGCGGATCGAGCGCCGGCGGGCGGCGGCCCGGCAGCGGCTCGACGTTCTCGGCGTCCGGGATTCCGCCGATGCGCGACCGGACCGGGTCGTCCGGATCGCCGTGGCCACCGGGGACGGGCTGTCCGTCGGCCGGCACACCGGCCCGGACGGGGAGTTCTGGGTGTTCGAGGCGGGCCCGGACTGGTTGCGGCTGCTGCAGATCCGCTCGACCGACCGCTACGGCGCAGCCATGGTCCAGGAAACGGCCGTACCTCGGGAAGCGGCCGTACCCCGGGAAGCGGCCACGGCTCAGGAAGCGGCCGTACCCCGGGAGGCGGCCACGGCCCGGGAGTCGGCGATGGCACGGGAGCCTGCGGGAGTCCCGGGATACCTCGGCGTCACGGGGAGCGGCACCGGCCCCGCCCCGGGGGGCGGTGCGGAACCCGCCGCGGCAGGGGACCTGGTCCGGCCCGCGGATCCCGTCGCAGCCATGCTCGCCGACTGTGTGGCGGTCCTCGGTACGGGCCTGCCCGCGCGGCTGCGGGACGCCCTGGAGCGGGCCGGGGCCACCGTCGTCGAGGTTCCCGGCCCGGAGCCGGTCGACGCCGGGATCGAGGCCGCGGTCATCGCGACCGCACGGCGGTTGCTGTCCGGGCAACTGCCGGAACAGGAACGGCAGCCGCTGTTCCTGCCGGAGTATCTGGAGGTGTCCGCATGAGCACGCTGTCCCCCTCCCCCGTCCGCACGACCATCCGGGTCGATCTCACCCCCCGCGCCTCCCGCCGGGTGCGCGAGCTCATCGCCGACGCGACGGCCCGGTCCGGTGCGGACGCCCCGCAGTACGCGCTACGGGTATCCCCCGCCGAACCCGGTCCGGCCGGAGCCGGCCCGACCCCGCCCCGGCCGGAGTCACCGGCCACGGACACGAGCACGGCGACGGCCACCGGCACGGGTACGGGGGCGGCGGGGTTCCGGCTCAGCCTGTCCCCGGGGGCCGGACCGGAGGATCTGCGCCTGCCCCGGAACGGATTCGAGGTCGTCCTCGACCGGGAACATGCGCCGGCGCTGGATGGGCTGCGCATCGACTTCCTGGAGTCCGCCGACGGCGCCGGATTCACCCTCGACCTGGTGCGGCGCCCCGCCCCGCTCGGCCGGTCGCTGCCCGGGGGGTCCGCCGCGGCGGACAGCGGTCCGGCCTCCGCCGGGTCACCGGCCCCCGCACCGTCCGGAACCGGCGGCTCCGGCCCGTTGCGGACCCGGGTGCAGCGGGCCCTCGACCTGATCCGGCCCGACCTGCGCCGGGACGGCGGGGATGTCGAACTCGTCGAGGTGGAGGCGGGGACAGCGATGGTCCGGATGGTCGGCGCCTGTGCGGGCTGCTCGATCTCGGCGATGACCTTGACGACCCTCGTGGAGGCCACGGTGACCGCAGAGGTCCCCGAGGTCGA
>JARRQM010000219.1:0-4213 GCA_037381765.1 Kineosporiaceae bacterium | reverse complement strand
CATCGGGCCGGGGCCCTGGGTTGTGAAGCGTGCCCCGGTCCGTCGGACCGGGGCCCTGGTTCGTAGGCTTGCCCTGTGATGATCCGATCGGCTGCGGCCACCGCCTACCGCATGACCGCCCCGTTCGCCGGGCCCGTCCTGCTCGTGGTCGGCGCCACCGCTGCCACCTACAGCGTGGTCCGGTTCGACCTGAGGATCGTCGGAACGTACGTGGCACTCGCCGTGTTCCTCCTGCTCGCCCTGGTCCTCGCCGGCCGGACCGGGACGGCCGGGAGTCCCGGTGCGGCGACCGTTCCCGCCCTGGCCCGGCTGGGCCGCTACCCGGCCGCGGCCGGACTCGCCCTGGCCGGGGTTTCCACCCTGCGCCTGCACGCCTTCAGCTACCTGCACCCCGCCGATGCCGCCTCGGTGCGTTGGATCCTCGCCGGGGCGGCCCTGACCGGCGCCGCCCTGCTCATCGCGTGGCCCCGGCACGGCGCCGATGCGGCCCTCGGTGTCGCCCTCACCGCCTACCTGGTCACCGGGGCCATGCTGATCCGGCTCGACCCGGCCCACGGATCGATGTCTGGTACACCCTGCAGGGTGCGGCCGATGCGATCGGCGCCGGACACAACCTCTACACCGAGGTGTGGACGGCCCCGACCGGGATCATGCAGTCCTTCACCTATCTGCCCTGGATGGCCGTGCTCCTCGCCCCGGGACGGTGGCTACTCGGGGACGTGCGCTGGGCACTCATGGCGATCACCGTCCTCGGGGCCCTGGCTCTGCGCGGCTACACCCCTCGCGTTGCCGCCCGGACGGTCCCCGCCCCGCAGGATGCCCCGGACGACACCGGTCAGGACCGCACCGCCCCGGGCCGCACCGAGCCTGCGGGCCTGGCCGGTGCCGCGCCCGGGACCGGTGCCGCCGGTGAGGTTACGGGGGGCGCCGGTGACCTGCCGCCGACCCGGGCCACGGTGCCGACCCGGGGCAGCGCCGCGGCAGGGGCCCTGTTGCTGTTGCTCCCGGGGACGGCGACGGTGGTGGAGCAGGCCTGGACCGAACCGGTCCTGCTCGCCTGTATCGCCGGGGCATCCCTGGCCTGGCGGGGCCGTCGGCCATGGCTGGCGGCGCTGCTGCTGGCCCTCGGTATGGCGAGTAAGCAGCACCTCGCCCTGCTGGTGCCGCTACTCCTGTTGTGGCCCCGGTTCGGGGTGCGCCGCACTCTCGCCGTCGGCACCGGTGCGGGCCTGCTCCTCCTGCCCTGGTTCCTCGCCGACCCGGCGGCGATGTGGCACGACACGGTCACCTTCCTGGTGCACTTCCCGCCGCTGGTGTTCTCCGACACCCTGTTCATCGCCGCGCTCCGGGAGCTGGCGTGGACCCCGCCGTTCTGGTTGACCGGTGCGATCGTGCTCGGCACCGTCGGGACCGCGGCCTGGACGATCCGCCGCCGCAACCCCGACCTCGGTACGTTGCTGCGCTGGGCCGCCCTCGTCCTGTTCGTCGCGAGCCTGGTGAACAAGCAGGCCTTCTACAACCAGTTCTGGCTCGTGGGTGCGCTCCTGCTGGCGTCCTGGGCGGTCCCGGCAGACGCGGAGACCCCGGACGGGGACGGCCCGGACCGGTCGGACCCCACCGAGGTCAGTCAGGAAGTTCCCCGGCAAGCAGGCGCTGCAGCCTGACCGCGATCCCGTCCCACCGCCAGGACTGCGCCACCCATTCCCGGCCCCGGGCCCCGAAGGCCGCGGACAGTCCCGGGTCGGCGAGCAGGGTGGCGCACCGGTCGGTGACGGCGGCGACATCGCGGCCGTCCAGGACGAAGCCGTTCTCCCCGTCGAGGACCGCGTCCGGGGCCCCACCGGAGTCCCCGGCGACCACCGGCAGTCCTGCTGCGGCCGCCTCCAGGTAGCAGATCCCCAGGCCCTCCGCCTCCAGCCCGCCGAGGCGGCTGCGGGCCGGCATGCAGAACACGTCCCCGGCCGCGTAGTAGTGCGGCAGTTCCTCCCCCGGCACCCGGCCGGTGAGCCCCCCATGGTCGGCGACCCCGAGCCGCTCGGCGAGGTCGGCGACCCGGCTACGGTACGGCCCGTCCCCGACGAGCAGCAGGGCCGTCCCGGGTACCCGGCGCCGCAGTTCCGGCAGCGCCTCGACGAGGACGTCCTGCCCCTTGCGGGCCACCATCCGGGACACGCAGACGACGACGGGGCGGTCGGCCAGCCCGTGCCGCTCCCGGACCTTGTCCCGCCCCACGTCCGGGACGAAGCGGGTGTCGTCGACCCCGGGGTTCAGCTGGACCATCCGCGCCCGGGCCGCAGGGCTGAACGCGGCGCCGATCCGGTTGCGGCAGTAGTCGCCGAGGTGCGTGACGACGTCGTTGACCTCCCCGATCCGGTGCAGCAACTGCCGGGTGCCGGGGACCGTGGCCCACCAGATCTCGTGGCCGTGCGTGGTGGCCACGGTGCGTCGGACCCCGGCCCGGCGCAGGGCCGGGGCGAGCAGCCCGAGCGGGGCGGCCGCCCCGAACCAGACCCGATCACAGCCCTCCGCCCGGGCCACGGCGGCGACCCGGCGGGCGACCGCGGGCGTCGGGAGGAGTACCCGGGTCCGGTCCCGGATGACCGGGAAGTCCAACCCCGCGTCGTAGGCGGTACCGCCCCGGCGGTTCGCCGTGTAGACGACGACGTCCTCGGGGGGCATCCGTTCGGTCATCGCGAGGACGAAGGACTCGATCCCACCGGCGCGCGGCGGGAAGTCGTTGGTCACGACGAGGGTCCGGCCCCCGCCCACCGAACGGGCCACAGCGGGTCAGGCTATCCGGCGGGCCGCCGTCGTCTCCCCGGAGCGGACCGCGGCGATCCGCACGTGGTCCCCGGTGTGCGGGGCGTGGATCTTCATGTTGTTCCCGATGTAGATCCCCACGTGCCCGGTGCCGTTGGAGAACAGCAGGTCGCCCGGGCGCAGGTTCGACGTCGACACCGCGGTCCCGACCTTGACCTGTTCGTAGGTGGTCCGCGGCAGAGTAATCCCGGCGGCCTTGTAGGCGGCCATGGTGAGGCCACTGCAGTCGAAGGTGCTCGGGCCCTCAGCCCCCCACACGTACGGGGCGCCGATCTGGGCGCAGGCGTAGTCGATGGCCTTCTTCGTCGCCGCATTCGGCGGGGTGATGATGATGTCATCGCACCGCAGGCCGTCCCGGACGCCGCTGCGGCTGGCATTCATCGCAGCCAGTTCGGTGGTGTTGAACCGGGCGATCTGCGCCTTCACCGCGGCGTTCTTCGCGTCGGCTTCCTTCTTCGTGGCCTTCGCCTCGGCCGTCGTCTTCGCGAGCCGCTGCTGCTGGGCGAGCAGATCCGCACTGTCCGCGGCAAGTTGCTGCTGGGCGAGCTTCAGGCTGCGGACCGCCGCGGCCTGGCGTGCCCCCAGCGTCGTCATCATCCCGCTCTGCGCGAGCAGGGCATCGGGGTTGTCACTGAGCAGGAGCCCGAGCGCGGCCAGGTCCCCGGACTTGTAGGTCTCCGCGGCGATCCGGCCGACCGCGTGCTTCCCGTCGTCGACCGCCTTCTGCTGGCTCGCCTGACGCGCCTTCGCCGCCTCGATCCGCACGTTGATGCTGTCCAGCTGGGACTGCGCGGCCATGTACCGCTCGTTGGCGATCTCGGCGGCGTTCTGGGTCTTTTCCAGCTCCGCCACGAGCTGTTCCTTGGTCTTCGTCGGCTCCGCGTTCGCCACACCGGCGGCGACGATGACGGGGACGACCACGGCAACGGCGACAGCGGCCCGGAACCAGCCGGGCAGGCGGCGGCGCGTGACCGCGGGGGTTCCGGCCGGTGACCCACCGGACGCGGGGTCGGACGAAGGGTCGGAAACGGATTGACCTGGCAGGGGCACCGTGACGTCAACTCCGTTCCTCGGCCCGGCTTCCCGGGCTCCGATGTTCCCGACTACGCGGACAACCGCGATGTGACCCGAACGTGACCTGCTTGCAGACCATAGCCCCCCGGGACCGCACGATCCAACACCGTGGTCACAACATGTACAGACACGCCGTAGTGCAACTACGCATTGTTACGAGCCGGTGGGAGTTCGGCCCGGTCCGCGCTCACTGTTCCGACATCACGGCGAGACGCCCGCCCGGCCGCAGCACTTCCAATGCCTGACCCAGGGCCTCCTGCAGCTCGCCCAACTCGTTGTTGATGGATATGCGGATGGCCTGGAAGCTTCGTGTCGCGGG
>JARRQM010000218.1:0-4948 GCA_037381765.1 Kineosporiaceae bacterium | reverse complement strand
CACCTGGGTGACCCGGCGTGGGGCTGCCGGGTCACCGACGTCGAACAGGGACAGTTGCAGGCCGGTGGTCCGCCCGCCGGAGTCCGCATCCTGCCCGACCCCGAGCAGCCGTCCGGCGCCGAGCGGATGCAGGTAGGCGGAGTAGCCGAGCAGCTCCAGTTCCCCGAGTTCCCTCGGGTGCTCCGGGTCGCTCAGGTCGACGGTGAACAGGGGGTCGGTCTGCCGGAAGGTGACGATGTAGCCGAGGTCACCGGCGAAACGGACGGCCCGGACCCGTTCCCCGGCGCCGAGCCCGCTCAGCGTGCCGACCTGGGTGAGGACCGCGCCCCGCTGCCGCAGCACGGTGATCCGGCCCGACCCGGGGTCCGGGCTCGCGGTCGGGGTGTCGCCGGCCGTCCCGTCCTCTTCGGGTTGTCCGGGCCTGACGGGGCGTCCGGAGGGATCCGTCGTCGATGCGACCCGCAGGTCGTCTCCGTCCGCGTCCATGGCGAACTGGTTGAGCAGGGTTCCGGGGACCGACCCGCTCGCCAGGTACCGGGGGGCGGCGTTGCCTTCGGTGGCGAAGGCGTGGATCGCCGTGCTGGTTCCGGCCGTCGCCGGTGCCGGGGACGGTCCCGGGGCGCCCGGTTTCGGTGGGACCGGGGTGGCGAGGTAGGTCCGGTCGGCGGTGGCGTACAGGGTCGTCCCGGACGCGACGACGGCACCGGAACGCCACTGCCCGATCCCGGCCGGATCCCGCAGGTCGAAGCTCACCAGGGCCAGCGTGTTCAGGCCGGCAAAGGTTCCGGGGACGTCCACGGCGGGGCAGTCGACGAGCCGGCCGGTACGACCGGAACCGGTGCCTCCCGCGGGGTCCGAACCCGGCCCGGGGGCGGGGGCGCCGTCCATCAGCCGGTACGAGGGCAGCCAGGAGTCGAGGTCCGAGGCGGCGATGGCGGCCCGGTTGGTGTCGAGGGCCCGCTGAACGGAGGCCTCCCCGGCATCCTGCGGGGTGACCAGGCCGAGGTTGTCCGGGGCGGAGGTGACGGCGACCCGGAGCACCCCGTCCACGAGTCGGGCCCCGGCCTCGGTGCCGTCGAGGTCGAGGGTGCGCACCGGGCGGGGGCGGGCCGGGTCAGCCAGGTCGACCTGGAGCAGCCGGGTCCGGGGCGACTCCCGCGGTTCGGGCCGGATCCCGGTCCCGGGCAGGGTCCCGGTCCCGGTGACCGTCCTGGGGACGTTCGGGTAGGTGCGCGGGCCGGTGACGGCGCCGGAGAGTACGGCGGTGTTGCCGTGCACGACCAGATGGGTGGGAACCCAGCCCGGGGTCGGCAAGGTGGCGAGCAGGGCGGCGTCGGCACCGGTGGTGCGCAACACCCGGAGCACGCCGTCGCCGGCGGGCCCGGAGCCGACCACGAGCAGCAGGTCGCCGGAGCGTTTCGCCAGGTCCGCCTCGTCGACCCCGGCTACCTGGACGTTCGTTCCGGTCTGCGAGGTAGCACCGGTCAGGCCGTCACCTTGCGCGCTGCCGGCGCGGTCCTCGGGCGCCGCCACCGACCGGGTGACCGCCGGCGGCTGCCCCCCGAAACCCGGTGAACCCGCAGACCCCGGCAGGCCGTACGGGCCGACCAGGTCATGGGCCTGCGCGCGGAAGTGGGTGAGCAGGGCCGGGCAGTCCCGGAACGAGGTCAGGGCCACTGGGCGGATATCCGGTGCGCCCGTCCCGTCCTCGCCAGGGCCGGACCCGGACAGCGCGAAGCCGACGGCGAGTACGGCGCTGACCCCCGCCGCGGAGAGCAGGAGCGGAAGACGCGGCAGGGACATGGAAGGTCCTCCCCGGGGTGGGGTGCGGGGCGGTCCGTCGGCCGGCCCCGTCCGGTAGGGCGGGTGTTCGGTGCCTGGGACGCGGCCCGGGGCGGTCCGGTTCCCTGTTTCTTCCCCGCTTCCCGGAACGGATCGGCCGGACGTGGTCGGGAGCGGCCGGGTTCGGGCCCCCGGAGGGACACGATCCGGTCGGGGTCAGCTCGGGCTGGTGGCGATCACGATGTCCCCGACCGAAGTCGACACATCGATCAGGTTCGCGGCGGCCGGATCCGTCGACACCCGGATGACCTGTTCCCCGACGGAGGTGGAGGCGAGAACCCGGTAGGTGGTTCCGTCCCCGGGGACATCGATCAGCACATCCCCGGTCGAGGTCCGGGCCTGCACGTTCGTCGGCGCCCGGAGCAGGCCGAGGGTGACGTCACCGGTGCTCGTCGTCGCACGCACCTCCTCGGCGACGATGTCCTCGGCCATGATGCTGCCGGTGCTGCTGCTCAGCTGGACCCGGCCGGAAACACCGTGCACGGACAGGTCACCGGTGTTGCTGTGGGCGACCACCGACGTTTCCTCGTCGACCACCAGGTCGAGATCGACGATGCAGAACGAGGCGGACGGACCCCAGGGTGCGCACCGGGCATCGACGGTGAGCACCCCGTCGGTGACCGACGTGGACACCTCGGGGCGGGCCAGCGCCCAGGTCTCCTGCTGTTCCAGGTGACCGGATTCGCCCGGAGCCGCCGCCCGGATCCGGATATCGCCAATGGTGGTGCCGAGGACGACCTCGTGCACGCTGCTCGGCAGGGCCGTGCTGATGTACCGGCTCTGCCGGAAGAACAGCGAGATGACCTCCGTGGTCCCGGAAACGATGAGCAGGAGGACGAGGGCGAGCCCGGTCCAGCGCATCAGCACGACCCCAGGGCTGTACCGGGTTCGGCCCGCCGCCGGACCGGCGCCCACCTCGGTCACCACGTCACCCCTCCGCGTTCTCGGCGTGCTGCAGCCAGCGCAGCACCGCGAGCACCCGGCGGTGGTCGTGTTCGGTGGGCGGCAGATCGAGTTTGGCGAAGATACTCGACACGTGTTTTTCCACGGCACCCTCGGTGACCACGAGGGCCGCCGCGATCGCCGTGTTCGTCCGGCCCTCGGCCATCAACTGGAGCACCTCGGTCTCCCGCGGGGTGAGCCGTTCCAGCGGGTCGCGGCGGCGCACCCGGGACAGTAACTGGCCGACGACCTCCGGGTCGAGGGCCGTACCACCGGCGGCGACCCGGTGCAGCGCCTCGACGAAGTCACCGACATCGGCGACCCGGTCCTTGAGGAGGTAGCCGACCCCCCGGGACCGGCCGGCGACCAATTCCGTCGCGTAGTTCTCCTCCACGTACTGGCTGAGCACCATCACCGCGGTGTCCGGGTACTGCTCGCGGATCACCAGGGCCGCCCGCACCCCCTCATCGGTGAACGTCGGTGGCATCCGCACGTCGACGACGACGAGGTCCGGCCGGTGCCGGTGTACCGCCTGGAGGAACGTCTCCGCCTCCCCGCAGGCGTCCAGGACGTCGAAACCCGCGTCCGAGAGCAGGCGGATGAGTCCTTCCCGGAGCAGGACGGAATCCTCGGCGAGGACGATCCGTACCGGTGCCGAGGCACCGGTGGTGCCGGGTCCGGCGGCGGGGGTGGAGGTGCTCAACGGGGGCTCCCGGAGGTGGCAGGGCGGGACGTGGCGGGCAAGGTGATGGTGAGGACGGTGGGTCCGCCCCGGGGCGAGGACACGGCCAGGGTGCCGTCGACGGCGGCCACCCGGTCCCGCAACCCGACGAGGCCGGTACCCCGCCCGGGGTCGGCGCCGCCGCGTCCGTCATCGGACACGGTGACGGTGAGCCAGCCGGCCGACCCGGTCACCTCGACGGTGGCGCGGGTCGCGCCGGAATGTTTGGCGACATTGGTCAGCGCCTCGGACACGCAGAAGTAGGCGATCGCCTCCACCGTGGCCGACGGCCGGGTGCCGACGCCGACGTGCACGTCCACCGGCACCGGGGAACGTGCGGCCAGCGCCGACAGCGCCGCGTCCAGGCCGCGGTCGGTGAGCACCGGCGGGTGGATACCCCGGGCCACCTGACGCATCTCGACGATCGCCTCCTTGGCCGCGGCATGGGCCTTGTCGAGCAACTCACCGACGTCGTCGGGGTCACGGTGCAGCCGTTCCCGGGCCATCCCGAGATCCATCGCGATGGCGACGAGCCGCTGCTGGGGCCCGTCGTGCAGGTCACGTTCGATGCGGCGACGCTCCAGCTCGACGGAGTCCACGGCCGCCTCACGGGTCGACGAGGCCGCGGGCCACCAGGGGGAGCAGGACCAGCCCTGCCCAACCGAGCAAGGTGAGCCAGCCACTCGCCGGGATCGACAGTGAACCGTGCACGGTCAGTCGCCCCTCGGGCAGACGCGTCCGGTACCAGGGCAGCGCGGCGAGTGCCGCACTCGTGCTGACCAGCAGCAGGGTGACGACCCCCGCGAGCAGGTTCCACAAGGCCACGATCGTCACCTGCGCGCTGGCCCGCCACGGCCGCCCGTCGAACAGGAAACGGCGCCAGGCCGGCTGGTCGGCATCCGGTGCGGCCGGCGCACCGACCCGTACCCCGGTGAAGGCCTCGACGCGGGCACGTTCGAAGGCGCCGAGGGCGTGCGCGAAGGCGAGACAGATCAGCGTGATCGGCACCCCCACCCCCAGCGCGGGGATCGTCGCCAGTCCCACCACCAGCGTCGTGGCGAACCCCAGGTAGAACCCGGCCAGCAGGACCCCGGTGACGAACTGGGCGATCGCCAACCATCCCCACAGCCAGGTCCGCAGGATGAGGCCGGCCGTCGGCGGTCCGAGCCGAAACCCGGTCCGGGACGGTGCGGGGGCGGTCGTCGCGGTCACGCAACCACCGTAGGCGGGCCGGGACCCGGCCGGGATCCGGCACCCTGCACTGCTCAGGTGGGGTTTCCCCCACCCCGGGGTCCCGGACCGGCGGATTTCGGGGCTCGCGGGCCTTCGGGACGGGCCTCGACCGGTGCGCCGCCTTTCCGGGAACACGGAGCCCCTGCCCGGAGGGAGGTGCGGAACCCCTGTCCGGAGGGGGTGCGGAGACCTTGTCCGGGGGGTGCGGAG
>JARRQM010000217.1:0-7958 GCA_037381765.1 Kineosporiaceae bacterium | reverse complement strand
ACGTGGCGCACCTGGTCGTCGGTGAGCTTGTCGACCTTCGTCAGGTAGATGTCGCTGGCGGCCCGGACCTGTTCGACCAGCAGTGTCTCCAGGTCCGGGACACCTGCGGCGCGTTGCGCCGCATTCCGGGGTGCGATCGCGTCACCGAGGGCAAGGTCGTCACGGAGCATGGCGGCGTCGACCATGGTGAGGAACCCGTGCAGGCGCAGACGGGGATGCCGGGTCAGCAGGGTCACCAGCGACCGGGGGCGGGTACTCCCCGAGGTCTCGATGAACAGGTGGTCAAGGTCGTTGCGGTCAAGGAGGGACTCGCACGCCGCACGGAGGGCGCCGATCCGTTCGTGGAGGGGACCACCGGTGATCGTGACCAGGGTCCCCTCACCAGACCCGACCACGTCGGTTTCCTCCACGACGACGCCGTCGACGTCGAGTTCGCTCATGTCGTTCACGACCACACCGACCCGAACCCGCGGTACGGATCGCCAGGACTGAACCAGCAGGCTCTGCAACACCGTGGTCTTGCCCGACCCGAGGAATCCGGTCAGGACCGTTACCGGAACCGGCGAGCCGCCCGCGGCAGGACGGGGACGACCGGTCCGGGCACCCCGCCGCGCCTTCTTGGGAGTCATTCTCAAAAGACTAGACGGTGGGTTGTCACCGAGGTCGCATGGTCGCAGGCGACGGCGTGGAAGGTGCCGGCGCGACATCCGTCCCACCACGACCGGCATTCGCGCGCTGGGTTCCCCCCGCTGCAGTCGCCCCCGGGGTCACGGGGTTCGCGGCGGCGCTGCGCTACCTGAGATGGGTTCGGTGAGGCGCTGGAAGATGGCGAGGATGGTGCGGGACATCAGCGAGCGGCCTTCCTCTTGGAGAGGGTCGTCGAGGATGTCGGGGTCCTGGAACCACAGGACGACGGAACCGGCGATCTGCGCCGCGATGGCCTGGCTGAGATGGCGCACGGTGAACGGTTCGCGCATCCGCAGGTCGTAGGCGTCCAGCAGGGCCTGCCAGGCCTGGTCCGAGGAGATGTAGAAGGCGGCCATCCGGTGCTGGAGCGCGGCACGCAGCCGCGGGTCGTTGGCTCCGATGAGCAGGCTGAATTCGACCCGGTACAGGGGGTCCTGCCGGTAGTGCCGGTGGACGTCCTCCATCGTCTGCATGACCACCGCCTCCAGGGGGACCTCATCCGCCTGCGCCTGCTTGAACCGCAGGATGCTCTCGGGAAGCCCGGGAACGAGGGTGGACTGCAGGTCGGAGAGGTGGAAGAGGAGGTCGACCTGGAACTCGGACTGGGTGGGCCACAGCTGGTAGATGGCGCCGGTGGTGATGGCTTTCGTCTTCCGGTCGCCGGTCTGCTCGCGGATGATCGCGGTGGCACGTTCGGCGACCTGGCTGACCCGCACATGCGCCAGGGCGGAGGCCAGCACCTCATCACCGGTGGCTTGCGCGCGCTCACGCAGGATCTCGAGCGCGGCACGCAGCATCAGGTCGCGGGTTTCGGCAGGAGTGCGCCGCGGCATGCGTTCACGGACCCCGGCCGGGGTCCGACGGGGCGGTCTGCGGGCCCGGGGCGGCACGCCCACCTCCTCTGGGGTCGGACGGGGAGCTGGGACGACTCCGTCGGACACGTACTGCGACGCAGCCTACATTCCAGATCCGTAGACCGTCGACGGATCTGGCGTTCACCGGGCTTCGGTAGACAACCGGCCCAGCCATCCGGGCCGGAACGGGCCGGCGGCCACCCCGGCGCTGACCGGGCCGGACGTGGCCGACGCGCCGCCGTCCAGGACCGCGCGGACTTCGCGTAGACGACCCGCACCGCGGCCGATCGGCCCCCTTACCGCGGGGGAGGAGGTACTCCTCCCGGACGACGCGGTCGGGGTGCCGATCGGGCGCGTCATTGGCTGCGCCCGATCGACACCCCGACCCGGGTGGGACCCGCTCCGCCGGACGGGCCCTCAGTCGTCTAGCTGAGCGGCCACATCCCGAAGTCGGACGCGGCGACGAGGCTCCAGACGATGACCGCCGTGACCAGGAACGAGCCGACGAAGATACGCCCCGTCCTGCGGAAGAAGTACGTGTACAGGCTGGCGCTGAGCGGCCAGAGCACCAGCAGCGGCAGATAGTAGATGCCGCCCAGCCCGGCCGAGGTGACGGTGTTGGGGTCCGAGCCGAACAGCACCGTACCGCCGGACAGCAACGGCACGTAGCAGAGCAGGACCCAGACCAGGGCACCGAGGGTGAGCACGACGGAGTTGACCAGCATCTCCTGCCAGAGCGGGCTCTTGCCCTTCCGCCACCGCAGGAAGCCGCCGAAGATGATCCCCTGGGCGACGAAGTAGATCGCGAAGGGGATCACGTAGCTACCGAACGCGATCCAGCGCGCGGGCGTCATCGGCATGAGGGTGACCACCCACATCCGGAAGTCGACGTGCCACGCGCTCGCCACGAAGCTGAGAATGGCGTAGATCGGCGCGAGGACGGCGACGACCAGCAGCAGCGAGCGGCCGATCGCCCGCCAGTCCAGCCCACGGTCCGGTTCGGTGACCCCGTAGCTGGCCAGGGTCGCCCCCCGCTTGCGGGTGATGAACACGTGGTTTCCTGCGATCAGGGCCCACGCGATCACTGCGACGAGCACCGACCAGACCATGTAAACGTTGGTGAACGTCTGCGGCCACAGGGCGTTCGTCGCCATCCAGGGAGTGAGGAACATGTGCTTCCAGACCCACAGGTACAGCAGCGGCCCCACCGCGGTGGTGACCAGGGCACCGACCCACCAGCCGGCACCGGTCAGCCCGCGGTACTCCGGCACCGGCCGGACCAGGGGCGCGAACGCGCGGGTGCGCAGCAGCAGGCTGCCCATGGCGAACAGGAACAGGAACGCCCCGGCCAGGGCCACGGTGGTGCCGAGCAGCTTGAACGGCCAGATCTGGTCGTTCTTGTCCAGGCCCTTGCCGTCGGTGAGGGTGCGCTGCATCCAGTCGACGGCATTGCCGATCGCCGCGGGGGAGTCGGTGGACAGTGCATGGTCCTCCCACGGCGTGGAGAGGATGCGCGCGGTCCCGTCGGGGATGGAGCCGTAGACCTGGCCCGGAGTGATCGGGTCCGTGGTCCCGAAGGTCGCCTGCAACTCGGGGGAGACGTTGGCGTGCGCCCCCTTATCAACCATGATCATCACGCCCAGCTCGGTCCAGGTGCCGATGTTGTAGGCGATGTTGTGCAGCTTCAGGAACGGCGTGCTGTCGGGGACGCCGGGCGGGTTGGGCTCGGACTCCATGTAGAAGATCGAGTTGTAGCTGTCGGGTTGGGTCAGGGCCGCCGCGGTGGCGGCGCAGAACCCGCCCTGGGACATTCCGACCAGCCCGATGTGCTCGGTGTCGACGGTGTCCAGACCACGTAGGTAGGTCAACACGTCAGGCCCGCCGCAACCGGCGTCCAGGTTGGCCCCCGTGGAGGAACCGTGACCGGTCTGGTCGGCGGAGACCACGACGAACCCGCGCCTGGCCAGTTCCAGGGCGGTGTTGCTCATGTACTCCTTCTGGTTGTTCAGCCCGTGGAACACCGCGATGCCGGGCAGCTTGTGCTCCGGAGACGCGGTGTCGGGGGTGTACACGTAGGCGCTGATCTGGTGGCCGTCGGCGCCGAAGATCGTGGTCTCGGTGACCGAGGTGGCGCCGCCGTCGGTGTTGATGGCGCGGGCCAGCAGACTGCCCAGGACCATCATCAGGACGGCGATCACGGCCACGATCTTCGTGCGGTCGCGCCGTTTCCGTTCGCCTCCGCCCGAATCTGTTTCAGGGCCTGCGGTATCCGGAGAAGTCGTCATTGAATTCCCTCCAGGTGTGGTGGTGGCGTGGATGGTGCTTCCGGGTCGTGGTGGGCCGACCCGCGACGTGGTGGGGCGTGCGTCCCGGTCAGCCGACCGGGACGATCTCGGGTGCCTGACGGCGGGCAAGGTCCGCGGACAGGTCGTCGGTCTGGCGCTGCGACTGGCGCTCGGCCTCAACCCGGGCGACGTAGGTGGTGACCTCGGTGCGGAGGCGCCCGGCGTCCCAGCCCAGTGGCGCCGCGATCAGTTCGGCGACCTCCTCGGCGCAGCCCACCCCGCGGTCGGCGGTTTCGATCGAGATCCGGGTCCTGCGGGTGAGCACGTCCTCCAGATGCAGTGCGGCGTAGAGGGCCTCGACGCGCAGGTAGCCGCCGCCGTCCCGCAACGGTCGACCCAGTGACGGATCGTCGTGGACCAGGTCGAGCAGCTCGCCGACCAGGTCGCCGTAGCGGCGCAGGAGGCGTTCCAGGACCGGGACGGCGTGGCCGTGCGCGGAGGCCAACGTGCGGCGTCCGGTCCAGAGCGCGTGGTAGCCGTCGGCACCCACGATCGGCACCTCGTCCGTGCAGCTGGGCGGCACCGCCGGGTCCAGATCCTCGACCGCGGCGTCGACGGCGTCCCGGGCCATCACCCGGTAGGTCGTGTACTTGCCGCCGGCCACCACGACCATGCCCGGCGCGGGCCGGCCGACGACGTGCTCGCGCGACAGCGTCGACGTCTCATCCGACTCACCGGACAGCAGCGGTCGCAGCCCCGCGTACACGCCCTCAATGTCGTTGCGGGTCAACGGAACCGACAGCACGGAGTTCACCCGGGACAGCAGGTACTCGACGTCCGTGTCGGACGCCGCCGGATGGGACTTGTCGAGGTCCCAGTCGGTGTCCGTGGTCCCGATAATCCAATGCTCCCCCCAGGGGACCACGAACAGGACGCTCTTCTCGGTGCGCAGGATCATCCCGGTGTCCGCGTCGATCCGGTCCCTGGCGACCACCAGGTGCACGCCCTTGGACGCCCGCACCCGAACGGTCCGGCGCACTCCGGCCAGGTCCTGCAGCTGTTCGGTCCACACCCCGGCGGCACAGATCACGCGGCGGGCACGAATGTCATGCTGTTCGCCGGTCTCGACGTCCCGGACCTGGGCGCCGACGATGCGGTCACCGTCGCGCAGGAAGCCCACGACTACGGCCCGATTCGCGCACAGCGCGCCGTACCGGGCTGCCGTCCGCACGATCATCATCGTGTGCCGCGCATCGTCGACCTGGGCGTCGTAGTAGCGGATCGCTCCCACCGTGACGTCGGGGCGCAGGCCCGGCGCCAGCTCGCGCACACGCTGCCGGCTGAGGTGCCGGTGCATCGGGACCCCGCGCCTGGACACGCCCGTGGCGGCCATCAGGTCGTACAGCACGAGACCGGCGCCCACGTAGGGGCGTTCCCAGAACCGGTGCGTGAGGGGGTAGAGGAACGGGACCGGTTGTACGAGATGCGGTGCCAGCCGTTGCAGCAGCAACCCGCGTTCGGTCAGGGCCTCGCGCACCAGGGAGAAGTCGAGCATCTCCAGGTAGCGCAGCCCGCCGTGGATCAGCTTGCTGGACCGGCTCGACGTCCCGCCGGCCCAGTCGCCGGCCTCGACCAGGCCGGTGCGCAGGCCGCGCGTCTGCGCGTCGAGGGCAGCCCCGGCCCCGGTTACCCCACCCCCCACGACGAGGCCGTCGAGCTGCGGCCCCTGGGCCATGGCGCGCAACGCATCGAGGCGCGGGGAGGGCGACATCGGCGGCGCGGCGGTCAGGGAGTGCGGCCGGCGGGGGACGGGAGCCGGAGTCGGCGTGGGCGTGGCAGGCATGGCCTGGGCCTCCTGAACGGGGGATGCGTGGAACTCCTGGTGTGCGGAAAGGACGGGGTGTCCCGGTACTGAATGCCGGTACCTGCGTCGCGGGGGTTTAGGTGTCGGCGAGCCAGCCGAGGGAACGTTGGACGGCCTTGTGCCACTCGGCTCGGCCCGTGGTGCGCCGGCCCTCATCCCAGGTGGGCGTCCAGCGCTGCCCCTCGGTCCAGTTGGCGCGCAGCTCGTCGGTGTCCTTCCAGAACCCGACGGCCAGGCCCGCGGCGTAGGCAGCCCCGAGTGCGGTGGTCTCGGCGATCGCGGGCTTGGTCACGGGGATGCCGAGGACATCGGACTGCAGTTGCATGCAGAGCCGGTTCGCGGTGATCCCGCCGTCGACGCGTAGGACGTCGACGCGCACCCCGGAGTCCTTCTCCATCGCCTCCAGCACGTCGCGGCTCTGGTAGGCGATGGCTTCCAGGGTCGCGCGGGCCAGATGCGCCCGGGTGTTGTACCGGGACAGGCCGACGATCGCGCCCCGGGCGTCGCTGCGCCAGTAGGGGGCGAACATGCCGGAGAAGGCCGGCACGAAGTACACCCCGCCGTTGTCGGGGACCTGACGGGCCAGGGCCTCGCTCTCGGCCGCGTCGCCGATCAGCCCGAGTTGGTCGCGCAGCCATTGGACGGCGGACCCGGTGACCGCGACCGAACCCTCCAGAGCGAAGGCAGGCTTGTCGTCGCCGAACTGGTAGGCGACCGTGGTGAGCAGGCCGTGCTGGGAGGTGACGGGTGCGGTACCGGTGTTCAGGAGCATGAAGTTGCCGGTCCCGTAGGTGTTTTTGGCCTCGCCCGGAGCGAAGCACACCTGCCCGACGGTGGCGGCCTGCTGATCTCCGAGGGCCGCCGTCAGACGGATCTCGCCGCCGAAGGGTCCGTGCGGCCGCGTGGTGCCGTAGCTGCTGGGGTCGCCCGAGGGCCGGATCCGCGGCAGCATCGCCCGGGGAATACCGAAGAAGCCCAGCAGTTCGTCGTCCCAGTCGAGGGTCTCCAGGCTCATCAGCATGGTGCGACTGGCGTTCGTCACATCGGTCAGGTGGACGCCGCCATCGGCGCCACCGGTGAGGTTCCACAGCAGCCAACTGTCGGATGTGCCGAACAGCACGTCGCCGCGCTCAGCCGCCTCGCGCAGGCCGTCCACGTTCTCCAGCAGCCACTGCACCTTCCCGCCGGAGAAGTACGTGGCCGGAGGCAGCCCGGTCCTGTCCCGGATGACCTCGGCGCGGCCGTCGCGCTGCAGTCGCGCGGCGATCTGGTCGGTTCGGGTGTCCTGCCAGACGATCGCGTTGTGGACCGGTCGTCCCGTCCTGCGGTCCCAGACGAAGGTGGTTTCGCGTTGGTTGGCGATCCCGACGGCGCACAGATCCCGGGCTTTGAGCCGGGCCTCGGCGAGGGCGGTCCGGATGACGGCCTCGGTGCGGGTCCAGATCTCGACCGGGTTGTGCTCCACGTGCCCTGCGGCGGGCAGGATCTGCTCGTGTTCACGTTGGTGCCGCGCGACCTCGCGACCGTCGTGGTCGAAGATCATGAACCGGGTACTGGTGGTGCCCTGGTCGATGGCGCCGATGAAGTCACCCATGATGGGCAGCCGTCCCGGCGCAGGGCCGTCCGACGCTAGTCCGGAACCTCGCTGCGTTGCGCGTCCTGGGCACGTCTGGCCTCCTGACCTGGTACGACGCGTAGTCGTCCACCCAGACTCAGATTCATAGAAGTTTTACGGATCTGGACGCTAGGCCTCCCGGAGACGGCTGTCAACACCGCCGCCGAGACGGGTGGACTCAGGCTGAGGGACTGCCGTGGACATCCCGCGCGAACGCGGGCAAGCCGGCCGGGACGACGCCGACGCCGCTACGACAGGAGTGATCACTTGGGTCGGCGGGTGGTGGTTCGGGTGTCCCATCGGTAGCGCTTGCGGGCTCGTTGGATGAGTTGACGGATGGTGACGAGGGCGGCGCCGAGGTGGAAGTAGAAGTCGGCGATGTCGCCGTCCTTGCCGATGCACCGGCGCAGCTCGCCGTCACCAGTAGCCGTTCATCCACGAGCGGGTCCGTTCGACGACCCAGCGCTTGTCGACCTGAACCGGAGCCGGAATCCCCTACGGGAGATCTCGTCCTCGAATCCCCCCTGGGGCAGGAGTTTCCGAGTGACGTCGCTGTCGTAGCCGGCGACCAGGTGCCCGGTCATAGGCTCAGGTAGGAGTCCGACCTGGGTCTTGGCGGCGGCTAGAGTCAGGTCCCGCCTGTCCACGTGAAC
>JARRQM010000216.1:0-4216 GCA_037381765.1 Kineosporiaceae bacterium | reverse complement strand
GTCGATGTCGAGGAACACGACGGGCCGGTTCCCCGCGCCGGGGACGGCCAGGAGGTCATCCAGCATCCGCCGGTTGCCCACCCCGGTGAGCGCGTCCTGCCACAGTCGGGTGTGCTCATCGAGGAGACGGACCCGCAGTGCCGCGGTCCGCCGCCGGGCCAGGAGGTGCTCGAACCGCCCCTCCCGGTCGTGCCAGAGCCGTTCCAGGGTGCCCAGCGCGAGGTCCCGCCAGCGCCGGGTGGACTCCGAGGGGGCGTGCCCGGACTCATGTAGTTCGGCGAGCCAGGCCGAGGTGACCCACTCGACGACGAGTTCCCCCAGCCGCCGCGCGTCGTCCCGGAGCTGCCCGAGTTCCTCGGCCATCCCGGCGGTCTCCCCCCGCCGGCCCCGGGCCGAGAGCAGGACGAGCCGGGGCAGCACGGTGGCCCGCACCGACCCCGACGCCGCCTCGGCCCGCAACACCCGCTCATCCACCACCCCGCAGCGCAACCGCTGGTAGGCGAACTGCAGCAGGGCGGACGCCCGGTCCTGCCACGGGGAGGCACCGCCGGCCGCCGCACCGGCCCGCAGCGCCGTCGAGGCGCAAACCGCGTACCGGGCGTCGGCCTGACGTTCCAGACCGACCAGTTCGAGCAGCAACCCCCAGGTGGCGTGCACCGCAGCCTCCTCGACGGCGGCGAAGGCCAGCCCCGGGCCGGGTGACCGGTGCATCCGCTGGGCCGTCCGGAGCAGGTCCACGGCCGGTTCGAAGAGCAGCGCGGAATACAGCGGCACGCTCACCGCGTGGCAGGCCGACCCCCGGTTGTACGTCACCCCCGGGTTGTCCATGACCAGGGCGTACGCCTCGGCGAGCGCGGCCGTCGCCGGGGCCGGCCGCCCCTGCTGGATGAGCGCGTGCGCGTGCAGTCCGAGGACCTTGGCCCGCCAGTACGGGCCGGCGCCGGGCTCGTCGTCGAAGGTCTGGAGCAGGTCCTCGGTGCAGCGGCGCAACCGCGACCACTGCCCTTCCATCTCGTGGCTCAGGCAGTGGATGTAGCGCAGGTAGCGGGCGGTCTGCCGGTCACCGGCCGCTTCGACCACGGGAAGGGCCCGCGCGCAGACCGCGACGGCGGCGGCCGCATCCCCGTCCAGGTACCGGGCGTGCGCCTGGTCGGAGAGCACGTCGAAGGGGCCGAACTCGCTCACCGGCACCAGCGGCCGCGGGTCCGCCCCGGCCCGGGCTGCCCATTCCGGGTCCGCCCCCGCCACATACCTCCCGGCCCCGGCCGCCCCCGGCACGGGTGCGCCACCGCCCGGAACGCTCACAGCTGCACCACGGCATCCCGCCCGGACCGTTTCGCCAACCGCAGGGCCGCATCGGAGCGGCGCAGCGCCGAGGCCCCGCCGACCGCCACACCGACCGAAACGGTGATGTCCATCCCCCCGGTGATCGGCCGCCAGTCCTCCTCACGGACCCGGGTGACCAGGCGCTCGCCGAGCCGACTCGCCCCGGCAGGCGCGTTGAGCAACACGACGAACTCATCCCCCCCGTACCGGACCAGCACGTCCCCGGACCGGCAGTTCCGCCGGAGCAGGACGGCCATCCGACGGAGCACCTCATCGCCGACGGCATGCCCGGCACGGTCGTTGACCATCTTGAAGTTGTCGATGTCGAGGAACAGGGCCGCCGCGGTTCCGGTTCCGGCGTCGATCTCCTGTTCCAGGCGACGCCGGTTGCCCAACCCGGTGAGCGGGTCGACGAACAGCCGGCGCCGGGTCTGCCGGCTGCGCCGGTCGAGTTCCTCGTGCAGGATGCGGTGCCGCAGGTCGGCGAGCCGGGCGTCCCGTTCCTGCCAGATCCGCCGCAACCCCGAGGCTGCCACCTCCCGCCACACCTCCCCCGCCGGATGGTCGGCGGCGCCCTCCTGGGCCTCGGCGAGTTCCTCCACTTCCGCGACCGCCACCTGGACGAGGCCGGCCCACACATCGCGGTGCCGGGTGGTGCAGGCCCGGTCGACCTCGGCGAGCAGCACCCGGGCCTCGGCGAGTTCCCCGGCCGCCGCCGCAGCACGGGCCAGGGCCACCCGCCCGGGCAGCCACTCGACGAGCGCGTCCGGCCGAGGGGCGGCGGCGAGTGCCGCCCGGGCCCGGGCCCGGGGCAGGTCCGGATCGCCGAGCCGCTCGGTGGCGAACGCCTCAACCGCCTCCGCGCAGCCGATCAGGGCGGGGCTGGACGCCTCGACGGCGAGCCGGCGCATCCACAGCGCCGCGGACACCGTCGCCCGATGGTGTTCGGCGGCCTCGGCCGGTTCGCTGAGCAGGTCGAGCTGGGTCGCCCAGAGGGCGTGCACTTCGGCGAGCCGGCGGACGAGCTGGACAGCGGCCCCCGCCCCGAGCAGGGACCCGTCACCACCGCGGGCCACCGCCCCCCGGGTGGCGGCGACGATCAGTTCCGCCGCCGGTTCGAACAGCAGGAGTTTCATCAACACACCGGCGACCGCGGAGGAGGCGGACACGTGGTGGTAGCGGCGCGGCGGCCGTTCCTCGACGATAGCCAGGGCTTCGGCGAGCGCCTCCAGCGCCGGCAGGATGGCGCCCCGGTCCACTTCCGCGGCCGCAGACAGGGCGAGTGCCTTCGCCCGCCAGAACCGGTCGCCGCCCGGTCCGAGCGCGATGAGCAGGCGGCGCGCCACCTGGCCGGCATGCCAGCTGCGGTCGAGTTCGAGCAGCGCCTGCCCGGACAGGTAGTCCAGGAACAAGCAGCTGACGTGGTCGCCGAGGGCTTCGGCGACCCGCCGGGCCAGGGTGCTCTCCCGGACCACGGCCTCCAGCCGCCCGTCCACGAGCAAGGCGTGCACCCGCACGACGACCGGATCGAGCGGGCCGGTGTCCGGCCACCGGAGCCGGACGGCACCGGACACGGAACGGCGCACGCCTCGCCTCCCCGGGGCCCGAGGCCCGCCGGGACACCAGCCCCCTACCGGGGTGGTCCGACGGGCCGCCGTGCACAGTGTGGCGTGCCCGGCCCCGCAGGTGGAACAGCGGGAAGGTGACGAACGATCAGGACGTGGAGCGCCCCTCAGCCCGGTTCACCGCGGAGATGACCGCCTTCATCGAGGCACGGACGATGTTCGTGTCGATCCCGACCCCCCACAGCACCCGTTCACCGACCGCGCACTCGACGTACGCGGCAGCGGCCGCGTCGCCGCCGGAACTCATCGCATGCTCGCTGTAGTCGAGCACCCGTACGTCCACGCCGTGCCCGGTGAGGGCGTCGACGAAAGCGGCGATCGGGCCGTTCCCGCGGCCTTCCAGACCCACCGGCACCCCGGCGTCGACGAGATCCACGGACAGGTGATCGACGCCGTCCTCCTCGCTGGTCTGCCGGATCCCCCGGACCCGGAACCGGCCCCACGGCGCCGCGCTGGCGGCGGCGCCCGGAACGCCGGGGCTGTCCGAATGCGGCAGGTACTCGTCGCTGAAGTACTCCCACAGCTGGGCCGGGGAGACCTCGCCGCCCTCGTCGTCGGTGTGCCGCTGCACTACCTGGCTGAACTCGATCTGTAGCCGCCGGGGCAGATCGAGGTGGTGCTCGGACTTCATCAGGTAGGCGACCCCGCCCTTCCCCGACTGGCTGTTCACCCGGATCACGGCCTCATAGGTGCGGCCGACGTCACGGGGGTCGATCGGCAGGTACGGCACCGCCCAGGCGAGGTCGTCCACGCCGACGCCGGCCTCAACGGCGTCGCGTTCCATGGACTCGAAGCCCTTCTTGATCGCGTCCTGGTGGGACCCGGAGAACGCGGTGTAGACGAGGTCACCGCCGTACGGGTGGCGCTCATGTACCGGCAGCTGGTTGCAGTACTCGACGGTGCGACGGATCTCGTCGATGTCGGAGAAGTCGATCCCCGGCTCGACCCCCTGGCTGACCAGGTTCATCCCGAGGGTGACCAGGTCGACGTTGCCGGTGCGCTCGCCGTTGCCGAACAGGCAGCCCTCGACCCGGTCCGCGCCGGCCATCAGGGCCAGTTCGGCGGCGGCGACAGCGGTCCCCCGGTCGTTGTGCGGGTGCAGGGAGAGCACGACGTTCTCGCGGTGCACGAGATTACGGTGCATCCACTCGATGGCGTCGGCGTAGACGTTCGGGGTGGCCATTTCGACGGTCGCGGGCAGGTTGATGATCGCCGTGCGGTCCGGTGTCGGGTCGAACACCGTGAGCACCTCGTTGCTGATCCGC
>JARRQM010000215.1:0-4225 GCA_037381765.1 Kineosporiaceae bacterium | reverse complement strand
GCGACGGCCCCCCGGGGGGAGGTGACCGGGGGACCGTCGCCGCGGGCCGGGGCGGCTCAGCCGGAGATGGCCTGCTGCACCTGCTCGGCGCTGACCGCCTTGGTGGTGAAGAACCAGTCGACGACGGTAACCCCTTCTTCGTCGGTGGCCACCCGGTCCTTGGCGGTACCGCAGGATCCCGGCGGCGGGATGATCACCGGGTCACCGGGACGCCAGTCGGCGGGGGTGGCGACGTCGAGGGCGTCGGCGGTCTGCAGGGCGACGACGACCCGGTGCAGCTCGTCGAAGTTCCGACCGGTGCTCAGCGGGTAGTAGATGATCGTGCGGATGGTGCCGGTCGGGTCGACGATGAAGACCGCCCGGACCGCCTTCGTGGTGTCCTCCCCCGGCATGATCATCCCGTACTTGCGGGCGACGTCCATCGAGACGTCGTCGATCAGCGGGAAGTTCACCTCGACCCCGGACTTCCCCCCGTACTCGATGTGTTCTTTGATCGTGCGCAGCCAGGCGATGTGGCTGTAGATCCCGTCCACGGACAGCCCGACGAGCTTGGTGTTGAGCTTGGCGAAGTCCTCCTCCATCGAGGCGAAGGCCATGAACTCGGTCGTACAGACCGGGGTGAAGTCGGCCGGGTGGCTGAAGAAGATCACCCAGCTGCCGGAGTAGTCTGCCGGGAAGTTGATCTCCCCCTGCGTGGTGGACGCCGTGAACGCCGGGGCCGGGTCGCCGATCCGGGGCATGCTCACCGGGGTGGGCGGGGTCGGCGTGGTCGTTGCGGATTCGGGCATGGTGCTCTCCTCATGATCGGTCGACTGCGATCGGGGTCGGTGACTGCCCCGAGCCTAGCGCCAATCTGGAATCAATCCAATATTTGAACCGATCCATTTTCTTCGGCGCGTCGACTCCCGGCCCGGCCCCCGGGACCCGGCTCACCCTCAGGTCCCGCGGATCCCGGCCCGATAACCCACTACGGCCTTGGTCAGACCGGACCGACGGCGCGGGAGAGGAGAACCGGCGTGCCCCCCACCACCCGGGCAGTCACTGCGGTCAAGATCCTCGGGCTGCTCAGCTGGGCCGCGCTCACCATCGGGGTCACCGCCCTCGTCCTCGCCGAACCGGGTACGGACACCACGGCGACCCGGGTGAACACGATCACCGCGGTGTTCGCGACGATGCTCATCCAGCTCATCGTCGCCGCGATCGCCTGGCGCCGGCGCCGCCGCGCGCTCCTCACCCTCACCGCGGCGATCACCTTGTGGTCGATCGGCTCGGCGTCGCTCAACTCCGCCCCCACGGAGACCCAGTCCTTCCCCGGCCCCGGTGAGTGGTTCTTCCTCAGCGCCGTGGGGGGCCTCGCCGCCTACGTCATCCTCGACGCCCGGGGCAACCGCACCCGGTCCCTGGTCGCCTGGTTGGAAGCCGGGATCGGCTGCGGCGGGGCCGCCTCGCTGGCCGGGTTGCTGGTCATCACCCCGCTGGCGCAGTCCTTCCCCCGGCAGGGGCTCCCCCTGCTCACCGCGCTGATCTACCCGCTGCTCGACGTCATGCTGATCATGCTCGTCGTCGGCCAGCTCACCTTGCGGCTACGGCGGGCCGACCGGCGCACCATCCTGCTCGGTATCGCCTTGCTCGGGCTCACCGCGGCCGACTCCAGTCTCGTACTGTCCCTGTCCACCGGGATGTACGCGGTGTCCCTGCTCGCCGACGTCACCTGGGTCGTCTCCTTCCTCCTGCTCACCGCGAGCGCGGTGAGCAGGATCAGTGCCGAGACCGAGGACGTGGAGGGCCCGGCGACGCCGGGGGCGTCCCTGCGGAACAGCCGGGTCGTGGTGGTCGCCGCCGGGGTCGCCCTGCTCACCCTCACCTTCCGGCCCACCCCTTCCGAGCAGCTCTACGTCGCCGTCCCGGCCGCGCTCACCCTGCTCGCCTCCGGCCTGCGGCTCGTCCTCGCCCTGCGCCAGGCCCAGCAGGCCACCGAGGCCCGCAGACTGTCCCGGACCGACGACCTCACCGAACTCCCCAACCGCCGCGCCATGGAAACCTGGCTGTCCGACCGTCTCGCGACACCCCAGCCGTTGTCCCTGCTCCTCCTCGACCTCGAAGGTTTCAAGGACGTCAACGACAGCCTCGGGCACGCCGCCGGGGACGACATCCTCCGCCGGATCGGCCGGCGGCTGAGCGATACCGCGAGCCTGTACGCCGACCACGCCCGGGTGGCCCGGCTGGGCGGGGACGAGTTCGCCGTGATCGTCACCGAGGACGCCGAGGACCGGTTGATCGGCCTCGCCGGGTCGCTGAGCCAGGCGATCGCCCGTCCACTGCACGTCGACGGGCTCCAACTCAGCCTGGAGGCCTCGACCGGGGTCGCCGTCCGCACCCCGGAAATCGTCTCCGGGGTCGACCTGCTGCGCCAGGCCGACATCGCGATGTACCAGGCGAAGTCGGCCCGCGCCGGGACCATGGTGTACGACCCGAGCCGCGACGAGTTCTCCCGGGAGCGGCTACAGCTGGCCGAGGAACTCCGGGAAGGCATCCGGGCCGGGGAACTCGACGTCTGGTACCAACCCCAGGTCGACGCGAGCACCGGACGCCCCTGCGCCGTCGAGGCCCTGGTCCGCTGGCGGCACCCCACCCAGGGACTGCTCCAGCCGTACGTCTTTCTTCCCCTGGCCCGCCGGGCCGGGCTGATGGCCGCCCTCACCGGGGAGGTGCTCTCCCGGGCCATCGGCGACGCGATCCGCTGGCGGGCCGCGGGACTCCCGCTGCGGGTCGCCGTCAACGTGGCCCCGCCGGAACTGCTCACCGACGGGGTGATGCAGCGGCTGTTCGAGGACGTCGACGCCTCGGGGCTGCCGGAGCGGACCGTCACCGTCGAGGTGACCGAGGAGTCCTTCCTCGCCGACCCCGACCGGGCCAAACGGGCCATCGCCCAGTTACGCGAACACGGCCTGGAGGTCTCCCTCGACGACTACGGGACCGGCTATTCCTGCACGGCCTACCTACGGGAACTGCACCTCAACGAACTGAAGATCGACCGGGAGTTCGTCAAGGACCTGCTCGACGACGACGCGAGCAAGATCATTGTGGCCGCGACCAATCAGCTCGCCCACGGCCTCGGGATGCGCACCGTCGCCGAGGGGGTGGAGAACGAGAAGATCGCCGCCCACCTCGCCGGGATCGGGGTCGACGTGCTCCAGGGCTATCACTACGCCCGTCCGATGCCGGCCGCCGAGGTCACCTCATGGATGGCCGAACGGAACCTGGTCCGCCCGACCGTCGACTGACCCCCGGGCCTGTTCCGGCACCCGGGCTTGTTCCGACGACCGGGCTTGTTCCGACGACCGGGCCTGTTCCGGCACCCGGACCGGTTCCGATGACCGGACCTGTTCCGGCACCCGGGCCTGTTCCGAGAGCTGAACCGGTTCCGGGGGGCCGCCCGGAAGGGGCAACCGGACCCGACCCAGCGGGCCGCTCACCGACCGTCCCCGACCGTCCAGGCCGACCTCGGTACGCCACCCCCGCTGCCCGTCGAGCATCGTGGCGAGCCGGCCGTACACCGGAACACTCGCCGGGGACCCCAGGTAGGGCGCGGGTCCGGTACCGGGCAGGGTGTGCAGCGGCATCCCCGCCGACGCCATCAACGCGCGCACCCGCACGTCGATCACCGCGATCACCCAGTCCATCCCGTTCTCCCGGAGGGTTTCCAGGACGGCCCGGTACAGCAGTTGGGCGACCTTCCCGGCGAGTTGCGCCCCGAGGGTCCGGCGCCGGACCCCGAATGTCGCCACATCCCAGGCACGCCCCGGGTCCACCCCGGCCGCCCGGGCCGCAGCGGGACCGTCGACCCCCCAGGGCGGGGCCGCAACATCCAGGAACGTACGCAGGGGGAGCGGCCCCGGCCAGATCATCCGGGAGAACCCCCAGACCTCACCGCCATCACCGGTCACCCAGAGGAAACCGGTCTGCCCACACTGCTCATGGGCGGTGTAGGCCCTGGCCAGTTCCTCCGGGGTGTCCCCGTAGGCCTCACCGAAGACCTCCCGCTCGCACTCCCGCACCCCCTCCGGAACGTTCGGATCGAAACGGAGGTGCAGCTGCATACCCCGACGGTATCCACGGGGAAACGGAGGCCGAGGCCGGTGACTCTCCGACGTTCGGCCCAACCTGCCCGGGCACCGGGAAATCCGCGCCCGTGCTGCCGGACCCGGATCACCCCGGTCCGGGG
>JARRQM010000214.1:0-7185 GCA_037381765.1 Kineosporiaceae bacterium | reverse complement strand
GGGGGCCCGCGCCCTGCTCACGTGACGGCCCGCCCCGGGGCGGCACGGGGACACCGGCGGGATGTTTCGTGCCCGGACGGGGGGACTACACGCCCCGATCAGTCATGTAAACGTTATCCGTTGCGGGGAGTGCGCCAAGACCATTGCCTCGGTGGCCACTTGCCTGAGAGTCTGCACTTCTGTGTATCTGTTTCGTCAAGAATTGGCCACCGTGACGTCATCAGGTTCCTAGGGCGGGCCAGGCTGGGGGTCGATGTGGGTCTTGGACCGCGTCGGTTCGGGGCGGCCGCTTCCATTCCCGCCCCGGGGGGGTCGCCGGATGAGGGGGCCCGGTCGGAGTGGACCCGGAAGGGGGCCCGGGGGACGAGCCGGGTGGCGACCCGGGTCCGGGAACGGCTGTCCGCCGAACTGGAGGACCTCGAACAGCATCGGGCCATCGACGTCGAGGAACGGTTGCACCGGGCCCAGCGTCTGGAGCGGGCCGCGCATGTGGCCCGCCTGCACGACCTGGAGATGCGCGCGACGCTCGTGCAGGCGGACATGTTGTTGCGCCGGGGGGAAACCGGGAAGGGTGCGCGGTTCGCCAACGAGGTGAACCGGTGGGCGGCCGCGCACGGGCCGAACCATCTGCTCGCCCGCAGTCACCTGGTGCTCAGCTCCACCTACGAGGTGATCGGCGACAGCGCGACCTGCCTCGACCACGCGCTGCGCGCGGTGGAACTGCTCGACCCGTCGACGCCGCCGCGGGTCCGTGGCAACTTCGTGATGCGCCTCGGGGACGCCCTGTCGATGGCGAACTCCCATGATGCGGCCCGGCAGCGCTACCAGGACGCGGCCCGGATCTTCATCGCCATCGGCGATGTGGAACGGCACCTGTCCTTGCTGAACAACCTCGCCTACGCCGAGTTCGAGGCCGGGGACGAGCAGGCCGCGTGGCGGACCGCCGAGCAGATGCGCACCCTCGCCGACCAGTCGGGGATTCCGCTGAACCCGGAGTTCCTGGAGACGCTGGCCCGCGCCCAGATCGGGCTCGGCAAGTTCATTCTCGCCGAGAATTCGCTGCTCGCGGCGCTGGAACGGCTCAGCCAGGAAGGTGATGTGCAGCCGTCCACCCCCGCGCAGCTGCTGCTCACCCTCGCCGAGGTGCAGCGTCACCAGAAGCGGCTGGCCGCGGCCCAGGACACCCTCGACGCCTGCCTGGCGATCTGTGTGGAACGTGAACTCGTCGGTATTCGGGTGGAGGCGTTGCGCGAGCAGGCCGAACTGCATGCGGCGAACGGCCGGTTCCAGCTCGCCTACCGGCTGCACAAGACCTACCACGAGGAAGCGATCAACCTCAGCACCTTGCAACAGGAGGCCCGGGCCCGGACCCGGCAGGCCATGCTGGAGACGACCGAGGCCCGCAGCGAGGCCCGCCGGTTCTGGGAGCAGGCCCGGACCGACCCGCTGACCGGCCTGAAGAACCGGCGGTACGTGGATGAGGAGCTGCCCCGGCTGCTCGCCGAACGGTCCCGCACCGGTCTCGCGCTGTGCGTGGCCATCCTCGACGCCGACCGGTTCAAGCGGATCAACGACACGTTCACCCATGACGTCGGTGACCGGGTGATCCGGTCGATCGCCGCCCTGCTCCGCGAGGGGATCGTCGACGCGCCCCGTTCCTCGGGTGCGGCGAACCTGGGGTTCGCGGCCCGGCTCGGCGGCGAGGAGTACCTTCTCGTGCTCACCGGGGTGGACCTGCCGGCCGCCGCCGAACTGCTCGAAGCGTTGCGCCGCGGGGTCGCCGAGCACAGCTGGACGGCACTGACCGGGTCGCTGCCGGTGACCGTGAGCGGGGGGCTCACCGAGGCCCGGGACGGTGACACCCAGTCGAGCATCCTGCGCCGTGCCGACCGGGGCCTGTACGCGGCGAAGGCGGCCGGCCGCAACCAGGTCGTCACGGTGGACCCGCGGGACGGGGCTTCGCTGCCGGGACCGGGCGGGGAGCCGGGCGGCGGGTTCGTCGAGGGCCGGGACGGGGAGCCGGCCATCGAGGAGAGCTGGGCCGGGGGTGGGGCGCCGGCCTCCGGGTACGTGTCGGAGCCGCCCTCCCGGAGCCACGCCCGCCGGGCCCGGACGTCCCCACGGATCGGCCGGGACGGCGACGACGCGACGATCACGCCGTGGCCGGCGGTGGAGTTCCGGTCGGGCGGGGCACGCAATGATTGACTACCCGGATGGGTCGGATGTCGCCGGGGACGGATGCGGTTGCGGTTGCGGGGCCGGTCGCCGCTGACGGTGCGGGACCGGGGCCGGGGTCGGGGCAGGGACGGAAACGGGGCTGCGGGTGAATGCGGGACCGGGGGCCGGGGCGGAGGTGGCCGCTCCCCGGGCCGTTCCGGTCGTCGTCGACGTGGCCAATGTGATGGGTTCCCGGCCGGACGGATGGTGGCGTGACCGGATCGGGGCAGCGGGGCGCCTGCTCGCGGAGCTGACCGCGCTCGTCGGTTGCCGGGTTCCGGGGCCGGACGGCCGTCTGCTGACGGTTACCCGGGTGATCGCCGTGATCGAGGGGCAGGCCCGGGCCGCGACGGATCCGGGGTTCCCCGGCCTCCTGGTGGTCCGGGCCCCGGCAGATGGCGACAGCACGATCGTCGCGGAGGCCGGGGGGTTGGTCGCTGCGGGGGAGCGGCCGGTCGTGGTTACGGCCGATCGCGGCCTGCGCGCGCGGATTCCCGGGGAGTGCGCTGCCGTGGGTCCCCGGTGGGTCCGGGACGCTCTCGCCTGTTGTGGGTGATACCGACCCGCACCACGGGCCGGACCAGGGGAAGTCCGGGTCCGCGGAGGGTGGGTACGGCGAAGACCCCGCGTAGCTGGGTGACCAGCCGGCGTACGTCCGGGGAACGCCGGAACGGGGTACCGGTGGGCAGGATCCGAACCGCGGGGCGGCTGCCGGGCATCCCGGGCAGCTTCCGTTGAGGGGCGGGATGGGGCGTCGGACGGGCAGCCGGTCGCGCCAGGTGCGGGCCGGTGCCGGGGCGGCGGTGGGCGCGGGACGCAGGGTTACCGGGAGGGTGACCGCGACCCCGGCCGCGGTGAGGCCGAGAGCGGCGACGACGGTGCCGGTAGCCGTCCAGCCGCCGTGCCCGTACGCCAGCCCGCCGACCGGGCCGCCGAGCGTCGTCCCCGTGTAGTACCAGACGGTGTAGCGGGCCGCCGCGGTACTGCGCTGTCCCCGGGCCGCGACGCTGGTCCACCCGCTCGCCACGCCGTGCGCGGCGAAGAACCCGCCGGTGAGCAGTGCCAGCCCGGCCACGACGAGCGGACGCGGCGCGGTGAGGGTGATCGCTCCCCCGGTGGCGAGCAGGATCGCCGCGGTGAGCAGCAGGTACTTGCGGGGCATCCGGTCGGCGAGCCGTCCGGTGACGGTGGAGGCGACGGTTCCGGCGAGGTAGACGAAGAAGACCGTTCCGAGTGCACCCTGGGACAGCAGGTACGGGTCGCTCGTCAGGCGGAACGGCAGGACGTTGTACGTTCCGGAGAACGCTGTCATGAGTAGGGCGGCGATGATGCCGAGGCGTAGTTGCAGGGAGTCGGACTCGCGCCAGAACGCCGACAGGGCCCGTGCCGAGGTCGTCCGGGTTCGGGTGGCGAGTTGTCCAGCCCGGGGGTGGTCGCGGTCCGCATCGGGGCGGGGTACCCGGGGTAGGGCGAGCCGGGTGATCAGGGTGGCGGCGAGGGCGAGGACGGATACCACGCCGAGTCCGGCCCGCCAGCCGCCGAGGTCGGCGCCGATTCCGGCGAACAACCGTCCGCCGAGGCCGCCCATGGTGCTTCCGGCGACGAAGAGTCCGGCCATCAGTCCTGCCCGGCCGACCCCGGTGACTTCGGCGGCGTAGGCGGTGGCCGTTGCCGGGACGCCGGCGAGTGCGACCCCTTGGAGGCCGCGCAGGGCGAGCAAGGACGGCCAGTTCGGGGCGAGCGCGGTGAAACCTCCGAGAAAGGTTGCCAGCAGAAGCGAGGCAAATATCACAGTTCGGCGTTCGTATTGCTGGGAAAGTACGGCGACGGGCACAACACCGAGCAATATGCCTGCCGTTGTCACGGAAATCGCGAGGGTGGCACTCGCCGGATGCTGGCCGTACTCGCCGGCGAGCGCGGGCAGGAGCGGCTGCGGGGCATAGAGCAGGGTCAGGGTGGCCAACCCCGAGGCGAACAGACCGAGCATGGCGGGCCATGATGTGGACTGGCGGGATCCTTCCGGTCCTGTCCTTGGTGACGGGACCTGTGTGGATCCGTGCGGAGTGCCGGAAGCGCTCATCGGCGGAGGCTGACTGCTCTGGGGTGATACGTCCAGTACAGAAGTGTTGGGCGAGCCATACTTAGATGTATTCGGGTGGGGTAATGGTGAGTGTCGACGGCATCGGTACCGAAACCGGGGGGTCTGGGCGTCCTGCGGGCGAGCAAGTGTCCTGGGCCCGGGCCTTGTGCCCGATGCTCGAGGTGCTCTGCGCCGTCGGCGAGGGGGAACACCTGACTCAGGCGGCGCGCGCACTCGGGGTGCCGCAGCCGACGGTGAGCCGGACGATCGCCCGGATCGAGCGGCGGCTCGGTCTTGCCGTCGTGGAGCGCCAGGGCCGTCGGGTCCGGCTCACCCCCGCGGGGCAGGCTCTCGTCGATGGCGCCCGGGTGGCGTGCGGTGAGGTGGAGCGGGCCGGTCGGGCCGCCCGTGACTTGCTCGACCCGGGGAGCGGTCTGGTGCGCCTGGCCTCGCTGGCCACGTTGCCCCCGATGGTGGTGCCGCAACTGGTCGCGGCCTGGCGGGGGGAACATCCGCGGGTGCGGGTGGCCCTCGCCCAGGACGTCCCGCAGGCCCTGTTGGACCGGTTGGACCGGGGGGAGGTGGATATTGCGATCACTTCCCCGCTTCCGGTGGCGAGGGGGCGGCTCCTGGTCGCGCCCCTGGTGCGGCAGCCGCTGCGGTTGCTGGTGCCGTCCGGGCACCGGCTGTCCGGTCGGGGTCGGGTCGGGTTGCGTGAGGCGTCGGAGGAGCCGTTCGTTCTTCCGGTTCCCGGGCTCGGGCTCGCCGCCGAGGTCCGGGAACTGTGCGAGCGGCACGATTTCGTCCCGGTGGTCGGTTTCGAGGCGGTCGATTTGGCGACGGTCCGGGGGCTCGTCGCGGCGGGGCTCGGGGTGGCGATCGTCCCGGGGAGCCCACCGGGGGCCGCACCCCGGGACGGGACGGTCGAGGTGAAACTGGACGGCGACCCGTCGCGCAGTGTCGGGCTGGTGTGGCGGGTGTCCGGGGATGAGTCGCCGGCTCACCGCCGGTTCCGGGAGTTCGCTTTGGAGGTGGTTCCCCGGTTGTTCGCCGGACCTGTGGGCGGCGGTTGAGCGGGCGGCCGTGCCGCCGGCGGTTCGCGGTCGGGGCGGTCCGAGTCGACGTGGTGGGAGTCGACATGGTCTGAGTCGACGTGGTGGGAGTCGACGTGGTGGGAGTCGACGTGGTTTGCGGTGCGTGTGGTGGCCCGGATCACTCGTCGTTCACGTCGGCGGCGTCGGACGCTAGGTTCTCCGCATGCCCGCGCACACGCTCGTCCCCAGGTCCGTCCTGTTCGGCAACCCGGAACGGGTCGCCCCGAAGATCTCACCGGATGGCACCCGGCTCGCCTGGATCGCCCCGCATGAGGGTGTGCTCAACGTGTGGGTACGGGAGCTCGACGGGGGTGAGCCCCGGGTGGTCACCGGGGATGCCGAGCGTGGGGTGCGGACCTTCGTCTGGGCGCCGGATGATGCGGGGATCCTCTACTTGCAGGACACCGGTGGGGATGAGAACTGGCGGGTCCATCTCACTGATCTCGCTTCCGGCGTCACCCGTGATCTGACCCCGTTCCCGCAGGTTCAGGCGCAGCTGCTGGGGATCGACATGGATGTGCCGGACCGGATCCTCGTCGGGTTGAACCGTGAGGATCCGCAGCTGCACGACGTGTACGTGGTCGATCTGGCTTCCGGGTCGGTGCAGCAGGTGCTGGACAACCCGGGGTTCATCGGGATGACCCAGGATTCCGAGCTGGTGGTGCGGGCGGGGTTGGCTCCGGAACCGGACGGCGGGATGCGGCTGATGGTCCGGTCCGCGGAGGGGGCCGCGTGGCGGGAACTCCTGTACATCCCCCGCGAGGATGCCCTCACTTCTCAGCCGATCACGTTTTCCGGGGACGGCCAGCGGCTGCTGATGACGTTGTCGGTGGGAGCGAACACGTCTCGGCTGGTCTGGGTGGACGTCGAGTCCGGGGAGGTTGAGGTGGTCGCCGCCGACCCGGACTATGACGTCACCGACGTGTGGTTGCAGCGGCGGACACGGACCCCGCTGATGGTCGCGTTCCAGAAGGAACGCGTGCACTGGCAGGTTCTCGACACGTCGGTGGCCGAGGATCTGGCGGCGTTGCGTGAACTCGATTCGGGCGATCTTCTGATGCTCGGCCGGGACCGGGCTGACCAGGTGTGGATCGTCGCTTTCGACCATGCGGACGGGCCGGGCCGGTTCTACGCCTACCACCGGGGTTCCCGTACCGCGGACTTCCTTTTCGCCAGCCGTCCGGAACTGGACGGATACCAGCTGGCTCCGATGGAACCGTTCTCGTTCACCGCCCGCGACGGTCTGACCGTGCACGGGTACCTCACGTTCCCACCGGGGACGGATCCGAAGTCCGGGCCCAGGCTGCCCGCGGTCCTCGACGTACACGGTGGTCCGTGGACCCGGGATCAGTGGGGGTTCGACGCGGAGGCGCAGTGGTTCGCCAACCGCGGGTACGTGTGTGTCCAGGTCAATTACCGGGGTTCGACCGGTTACGGCAAGCAGTTCGTCAATGCCGGTGACCGGGAGTGGGGTGCGGGGATGCACGACGACCTGGTGGATGCGGTCGCCTGGATCATTGACGCCGGGTACGCGGATCCGGACCGGGTCGGGATCTACGGGGGGTCGTACGGCGGGTATGCCGCGCTCGTCGGCGCCGCCTTCACCCCGGACCTGTTCCGTTGCGCCGTCGACATCGTGGGGCCGTCGAACCTGTCCACCCTCATTGGGTCGATTCCGCCGTACTGGGTGCCGATGATTGCCCAGTTCCACGAGCGGGTCGGGAATCCCGAGACCGAACCGGACTTCCTCTGGGAACGGTCGCCGCTGTCCCGGGCCGGTGACATCCGGATCCC
>JARRQM010000213.1:0-4642 GCA_037381765.1 Kineosporiaceae bacterium | reverse complement strand
CCCGCTGCCCGCCGAAGGCCTTCCAGGTGCGGTGCCGGTGTTCCAGGCAGGCAGCCTCGTACTCGTGCGGGTCCACCCGGAAGGGCACCGGGGCGACCTGGAGCATGGACAGGATCTGGTGCAGCGCTTCCGCCCGGTTGACGTCCCCGCCCCGGGCCCGGGCCACCACTTGCCGCCCGACCGGGGTCACCGCGAACCCCCGTTCATCGGCGGTGATGAGCATGGCCGCCATGAGTCGGCCCACCGCGTGCTCGATCTCCTGTACCGACAGGATCACCTGGTAGAGGAAATCCCCGGCGACGATGATGTCGGCGAGGCTGGCCGGCTCTTCCTGGGTCCCGGTCACCCGGACCGCGGACAGCACCCAGGCGTCGGAGGTGGCCCACCCGTCCGCCTGCGGTTGCACCCACGACGGCTGCGCGGATACCGGTCCCGGGCCCGACATGCGCAGGTCCTCCTTCATGGTGGAACAACATGGTGTCGCGCCTCCTCGGCACGCACCCCGACATTGTCGGTCGTCCCCGGCCCGGGTGACAGCCCCTCACCTCCGGCTGGGGAGGAGAAATTCGGTGCACCACGGAAGTCCCGTAGCTGACGCATCGGAGACGGCCCGGTACCGACGGTACGTGGCCCCGCGGGTTTCCTGCACGGTGGGTTGTCCCGGTCCGGCCCGGCTCGGCCGGCTCGACCGCCCGGCCCCGAGTTCGACCGGGACGGCCCGGATTGACCGGAATCACGGCGCGCCCGGGACGTTCCTCCCCGGGGGACCCGGTACGGCCTGGCAAGGTGACCACCGTGAGAACGCTCGATCCGGATGAGCTCGTCACCGTCCTCACGGGGCTACCGGAAAACCCGAGGGCCGTGGTTTCCGGGAATTTTGCGCACCCGCAGGTCCTGCTCGACGTTCTCGACCGTAGTTGCGAGCGTTTCCGGTTGAACGCGGTCAACGCCCAGCCGGGAATCCCCGACCGGGACGGCATCACCTACGAGACGTCCTTCGTCGGGGCCGGAATGCGCCGGCACCCCCGGCTGGACTACACCGCGTGCCGGCTGTCCTTGGTGCCGCGACTGTTCGCCACCACCCAACCACCGGATGTCGTGCTCCTGCACACGTCCACCCCGCGAGACGGGATGGTCTCCCTCGGCACCGAGGTCAACGTGCTGCCGGGGGCGATCGAGGCCGCCCGGGCCCGGGGTGGACTCGTCATCGCCCAGCTCAACCCG
This sequence comes from Kineosporiaceae bacterium, assembly GCA_037381765.1. GTDB lineage: Bacteria > Actinomycetota > Actinomycetes > Actinomycetales > Kineosporiaceae > JARRQM01. The sequence continues at coordinate 3,418 of JARRQM010000213.1, read as the reverse complement.
CAGATGCCGTACACCTTCGGCGATGCCGAACTCCCCGTCGACGCGATCGACTACACCGTCGACGTGGACCACCCGCTCGCCTCCCCACCGGAGAAACCCCTGGACGAGAAGGCCCGGGTGATCGGGGAACGGGTCGCCGCCCGGGTGCCGGACGGGTCGACGCTCCAGCTCGGTATCGGTGCGGTACCGGACGCGGTGCTGCACGGCCTGCGGAGCCGGCGCGGGCTCGCCCTGTGGACGGAGATGTTCAGCGACGGGGTACTCGCCCTGGACCGTGGCGGCGCCCTCGACCCCGACCGGCCGCTCACCGCATCCTTCTTGTTCGGATCCCCCGACCTGTACGGCTGGGTGAACCGCAACCCGCGGGTGCGCATGCTCCGCACCGAAACCACCAACGAACCCGCACTGATTTCCCGTCACCGGAACATGACCTCGGTGAACACCGCCCTGCAGGTGGACCTGTTCGCCCAGGCGAACGCGTCACGGATCAACACCCGGATCTTCTCCGGGTTCGGCGGGCAGACCGACTTCATCGTCGGGGCCCTGCACGCCCCCGGCGGACAGGCGATCATCGCGTTGAAGTCGTGGCATCCGAAGGCCGACGTATCGACGATCGTCCCGCTCGTGGACGAGCCGGTGACCTCCTTCCAGATGTCGGCGGTGGTCACCGAGCACGGGTCGGCGGAAATCTTCGGGTACAGCGAGCGGGAGCAGGCCTCCCACCTCATCGAACATGCGGCGCATCCCCGGGTACGCGAGGAACTGTGGGAGGAAGCCGAGGCGCTCGGCCTCACCTGACCCGAGGCCCCGGCCGCGCCGGGAGCAGTAGTACCCCGTCCGGCCGGACCGGGAGCAGTAGCCTCCGGAAACCGGCCGATTCGTCGGTATCCCCCGCGACAATCCCCCTGGGCACGATCCGTGCCGCGACGTGCGAGATCATGACATCCCGCCGCCGGGCAGGCCGCAACGAAAGGGACGACCAGGTTCTTTTCCGGCGCAACGGACGACGAAGGACGCGAGGCGATGAGCGAGCAGTGGCCACCGAGCCCCTACGGTTCCCCTCAACTCGAGAACGCACCGGGACCGGGGAATCGGCCGGAACCGGCATTCGGGGCCGCCGGGTACGACCATCCGACGGCCCCCTCACCGGTCGCCGGAGCCCCGGACGACGACCGGTCCCTGGAACACGAACCGGGCGGGGACATTCCGAGCTACGAGCCGAGCGGGGAACTCACCGGGTACGGCCCCGGTGGGGGACCTCCCGGGTACGGCCCGATCCCGGGCCAGGCCCCCCTGAGCTACGGGCGCCCCCCGTACCCGCCGTGCGGTCCCGCGGTCGGCAACGGGGTTCCCGCAGCGCCGACCTCGACGATGGCGGCCCTCTCCCTCAGCCTCGGTATCGCCATCCTCATCCTCGGCCCGCTCACCTGCGGTGCCCTCACCTTCCTCGGCATCATCCCGGTAGTCCTCGGCCATCTCGCCGTGCGCGAGACCGGTGTGGGAGGTAAGCGCGGTCGCGGTTCGGCGATCGCCGGCTTGACCATGGGGTATCTGAGTTTGGTCATGGTGCTGTTCACCCTCGCTTTCTGGTTCCTCCCTTCCCGGTAGTCCGCCAGCCATTCTTGCCCCGCAAAACCGGCGATGGTGCCCCCAACCGGGACACACCAGTAATATGACCCGCGCCCAGGTTCGGCGGCGGCCACGGGGGCGGTCGCGTGCCTGCGGGGAGTCACACGGAACGGGGTGGACCGGGTGTCGGCATGGGGTAAGCGTGCGGGGCGAGAACTGCAGAACTGGGCGGAATCCGTCGGTTTCGTCTATGACCCGGACGATCGGGGGTGGGCGGCCTTCGCCGGGTACGCCCTCGGCACTCCGGGTGCGCCGGTGGCCGTGGCGTCGGGTTTCTCCCAAGGCTTCCAGGTGGTGCTCGCTCAGGTGAGCGGTCAGGGCCGGGGCAGTCGCGGTGCCCACATCCGCACCGCGGCGACGGCCCCGAGGCCGTTACCGTCATTCACCGCCCGGCCCCGCCCCCGGGAGGAGCGCCGGGAGGGCGGTCCGGCCGCCCTCCGCACCGGGATCGCCGAGATCGACGCGGCCTACCTGCTCGAAGCTCCCGACCCGCTCGCGGCCAGCGCCCTACTGCAGCCGCCGGCCACCGATCGGATCCTCGAACTCGACGGAGCCCCGCTCGCGGCCCAAGGGCATTGGCTGGCCACCTGGCGTCCGGGACGTTTCTCCCCCGCGGAAGAGGGACAGCTGGTCGCCGCCCTCGCCTGGCTCGGACAGGAGTTCAGCAGGGCACTCGCCACCGCCCCCTGACCTTCCCGGAACGGTCCCGGCCAGCGGCCGGTCCTGCCCCACGCTCCCGGTGGGCCCGCACCCCGGCAGGAGCGCTACAGTCAGCCGGATGCCGCCCAGCCTGCGGGGGCTGCTGGTGCTCCCGACCGCAACCGTGCTGCTGCTGTCCGCGTGCGGCGGGTCCGGGGACGGTCCGACCGCCGCGACGATCACCGCCCCGCCACCGTCCAGCACCACGGCGAGCGGCACCCCGAGGACGACGACGCCGACCCCGATGCCGACGACTCCGACGGCCACGGCGACGGCGGCCCCAGCCCGGGCCGGAAACCCGTCCGGACATGTCGCGGTCCCTGCCGCGGGCCGGGCGGTGGACACCACGCACCCCACCCGGGTGGTCGGCGACGGGACGAAGGCGAGCTGCACGTCGGCGGCGGTCGTCTCAGCCGTCGCGAAAGGCGGGATCATCACCTTCGACTGCGGCCCCGACCCCGTAACGATCACGATGGCGGCGACCGCGAAGGTGCGCAACGCCAACCCGCTCGTGGTCCTCGACGGGGGCGGGTTGATCACCCTCAGCGGCGGCGGGAAACGCCGGATCCTCTACCAGAACACCTGTGACCAGGCGCAGGGCTGGACGACCTCGCATTGCAACGACCAGTCCACGCCACGACTCGTCGTCCAGAACCTCACCTTCGCCGACGGGAACTCCGCCGGGCAGGGCGCCCCCGACGATGACGGCGGCGGGGGCGCGGTTTTCGTCCGCGGCGGCCGGTTCTCCGTGGTGAACTCCACTTTCGTGCGCAACCGCTGTGAGAGCACCGGACCCGACCTCGGCGGTGCCGCGATCCGGGTGCTGGACCAGTACGACGACGCCCCGGTGTACGTGACGTCGAGCACCTTCGGCGGGAAGTCCGGACAGGGCGGACGCTGCGCCAACGGGGGTGCGTTGAGCAGCATCGGAGTTTCCTGGGTGGTGTCGAATAGCCTGTTCACCGACAACTCGGCGATCGGGCAAGGGGCGAACCCGGCCCGATCGGGAACCCCGGGCGGGGGCAGCGGCGGGGCGATCTACGCCGACGGCAACGCGTTCACCATCCGGATCGCCGGCACCCGCATCGAG
>JARRQM010000212.1:0-4781 GCA_037381765.1 Kineosporiaceae bacterium | reverse complement strand
ACTTCGCGACCATGGGCCTGCGTTCCGGGGACACCGTCCTCGTGCGCGCGTCGTTGAGCTGTTGAGGCCTCGCCGGGGGCGGACCACGCCTCGGCTCCGGGCCGGGGGATGGCGAGACGCCGGCCGGTGCCCGCACCGCAGTGGGGCGCCGACCGGCGTCCGAGGTGATGACGTCCTGGTCTCAGACCGGCCGGACGTTGGCAGCCTGGGGGCCCTTCTGCCCCGGAGTCACGTCGAACTCGACGCGCTGGTTCTCCTCGAGGGTGCGGTAGCCGTCCGCCTGGATCGCCGAGAAGTGGACGAAGACGTCGGCCGCGCCACCGTCCGGAGTGATGAAGCCGAAGCCCTTCTCACCGTTGAACCACTTCACCGTGCCCTGTGCCATGTCGTGTTCTCCACTTTGAACCCACAAAAGTTGTCGGACGACAACCTTCGAGCTGCTGCTGTCACGCTTCGCGGCCCGTCGTCCCACGTCTCCCGCACAGGGCGGGCTTTCAGACATTCGAGAACATCCGCGACAGGGGCGCCTCAAGGCGACTCCCCTGCCGCCAACCACACGGAAACTACGCTGCAACCACGCCGAAGGTAGCACCCCGAGCACATCGAGGCCCATTGCGAATGGAATACGATCACCACAACCCGGTCGTGATTGTCATGATTTGTCAGCGTCAGTCAGTCCTTGGGCGCCGAAACGTCGGCCCTGAACGACACCGCCGGTGAGGTGAAGTCGACAGGAACGGCCGGTCAGAAAGGGCCTGCGCGGCCGGCGCTACGCGGCCGGCGCCCTCGGGCCCGCGCTGCGGGGTCGGCGCTGCAGGGTCGGTGCCGCGCGGCCGGCACTGCGGGACCGGCCCCCTCGGGCCTGCACGACGGGTCCTGCACGACGGTGATCAAGAGAGCCGGACCGACCCGGTAGGGTCATGATCATGCTGCAGCCGTGCTGCGCCCCGCAGCGCCCATGCTGTGGCCGCACCGGCGGCTCGGGGGGAATGCGCAGATGAGCGAACCGGACCGGGACATCGCCCGTGCTTTCACCGAAGCCGAAGCGTCCGGTGACAGAACGTGGTGGACCCGCAATTCCATCCTCATCGGGGCGCGTGGCGCCCGGTTCGCCCGGGCCCTCGACCCCGCCGAGCGGGTCGCGTTCTACCAGTACCTGATGCGACACCGGAACCCGCCGGCCGTCGCTGACGCCGAACTGCCCCGCCTGCACGAGGCGTACGTACGGCTGCAGCAGGAGCCGCCACGCCTCGGCGTCCGGGCCCATGTGCTCACCTACCTGTTCGGCTGCGACCTGAACGGCCCGCTCCCGTCCGGCCGGGTCGTGGCCGCGTCACAGCTGAAGGAACGGCTCGCGGTGATGCGCGGCATCACCGCCTCCGACAGACTGTCCGGCCAGCGTCGGCGGGCCGCCAAGTACGCCGCACTGGCCGATCACGCCCCGGTGCTCCTGGAAACCCTGCGGCACCTCGACTACCGGGTCGACGAGGACCTGTTCCACGACCTCCCCTACTGGGGGATGCTGCTGACGCTCGTGCTCGCCCCGGCGACCCGCATCGACGTACTCACCGACCTCCTCGACACCCCCGGCCGCCCCTGCCCGGACCGCACCCTCGTCCGGCTCGACCGGACGGTCGCCGCCGTGGTGACCGACCCGACGGACCCGCGCCTGACCGACCTCCGCACCAACCTTGCCAACCGGGCCAGGACGGTGCGGGACCGGACCGAGGCCGGTATCTGGGCCCATCGGCTGGGACTCAGGCTGCCCGGCGACTGGGGGTTCGCCGTCGAGGTGCCGATCGTGAACGATCACGAGAATCCCGAGGCCAGGCTCCGTCTGACAATCCAGCCCAGCGCCCGGAACTCCTGGCAGGTGGAGCTGTACCGGACGCCGAGGATCCCGTGGCGGGAGGACAGGACGGGACGGACCATCGGACACCGCCCTGACAGCCTCGCGGACTTCCCGCGTTGGGCCCGCTCGCTGTACGACCTGGCCGGGCTGTACGCCGACCTGGCCGGCGCGACGGTCCGGACCGGAGGGAACCGGACCGCCGCCGCGACCGTACGACGCTGGCTGACCACCTGACGGCCCCGCGACCCGGAACCGGGACGGGAGCGGGGCCCTGCGCCGCGTCCCTATTCCGGTGGTGGCGTGGCGAACAGGTTGGTCTGCCGGTTGCGGTCACCGATCTGCACACCCTGCGCGTTCCGCAGATCCACCAGGTACGCCCCCGACTGCGTACCGACGGCATCGAGCAGCGCCATCACCTGCTGCGCCGCCTCGATCACGGCCGGGTCGGTCACGGTTCCGGTCCCGATCAGTGCCGTCGCCAGGGGGGCCTGCCAGGTCTGCGGGTCCTTCTCGTGCTCGGCCAGGACCAGTTCGTTCGACGGCGACCCGTCGAACCGGGCCCCGACCTTCACTTTCAGTGCCTCGTAGGCGTCCTTGACCGCCGCGGAGGCGGTACCGGACACCCCCTGGGACGCTCCGGCCGCCAGCGCAGCCACGATCAGGGTCACCGGCTCCATGGTCGCTCCACCTCACCCGAATCGCCGATTCCGGGTAGTCGTTCCATCGCGGCATGCATTCCATCGCGGTAGTGATGGAGGCAAGTGGTCATACCCGCCTTGTGCGCCGACAAATCGGACGCCCGGACATCCTGACGACATCCCTATCTATTCTGTAATCAATCATATACTCTGCGAATTCACGCGACGGTGCTCGAACTGCGGCGCGGATTTCGGGGCGGGTTCCGGAGACGATCGTCGCCGGGGCTCGACAGCGGAGCTCGTCACCGGGGCTCGATGGCGGGGACGACGGCGGGGAACAAGGACGATGAACGACAAGGACGCCGGCCGGGTGAGATCGGCTGGGGAAGCCATTGGTGGGCCCGGCGACCCCGAGGCCACCGTGACGATCGGAGACGGGCTGCCCGAGGTTCACCCGGGTCCGGAGGCGGCGGTGGACGCCTCGGGTGCCCGGGGCGTGCAGGTGGGGCCGGCGTCGGTGCAGCACAACTACTACGGTCCCGTCGTCGTCGGGGCCGAGCCCGGGCAGGGGCGTGCCGGGTTCGACCGGCCGGTCCCGGGCGTGTCGGCGGGGCGCATCCCGTATCCGGGGATGCGGCCGTTCCAGGTCGCCGACGCGCCGTTCTTCCACGGCCGGCAACAGCTCACCCGCGAGCTCCTGGCCCGGGTCGAGGACCTGTACGCCACCGGGGGTCTGCTGTTCGTGGTCGGGGCGTCCGGGGCGGGCAAGTCCTCGCTGCTGAGGGCGGGGCTGGTCCCCGCCCTCAACGCCGACACCCAGGGGCGACCGGGGCTGGTGTGGCCCGCTGGTGCCCAGCCGGTCCTCGTGCCGGGGCCACGGCCGGTGGAGACGCTGGCGACCTGCCTGGCGAACCTCACCGGGTTGGCCGCCACGCAGGTCCGTGACGACCTGATGACAGATCCGGACGGGTTCCCGCTGCTGGTCCGCCAGGCCCTGCACGGCTCGGCCCCGCAGGCCGCCGGACCGGGCGGCACGGGTCCCGCGCGGGAGAGCGCGGCCCGGCCGGTGGGTGGTGACCCGACCGCACGACGGCTGGTCCTGGTCATCGACCAGTTCGAGGAGATGTTCGCGCCCGACGTGGACGAGGCGGAGCGCCGGGTGTTCGTGCGGGCGCTGCTGTCGGCCGCGGAGCCCCGGGTTCCCGCGGCCTCGCGGGGACCGGCACGTCCGGACGCCGACGCCGCCGCGATCGTCGTGGTGGGGCTGCGCGCGGACTTCTTCGACCGGTGCCTGGCCGACCCGCTGCTGCGCCGGCACCTGCAGGACCGGCTGGTCCTGGTGGGCCCCCTGTCTGCCGAGGAGGTCCGGACGGCCATCGAGCGTCCGGCCGAGGACGCCGGATTCCGTCTGGAACCGGGGCTGGTCGAGGTGATGCTCGCCGACCTCCGTCCCTCCCCCACGCCGGGCGGGGCAGGGGACCGGGGCCCGGCCGGTGGGCCGGTGCACGCGGCCGGGGGGCTGCCGTTCCTGGCGCACGCCCTGCGGGAGACCTGCGAACGCCGCACCACCGACGGCACGCTGACGATCGCCGGCTACCGGCCGCTCCTGCGGCAGATCAGGTTGCGGCTGGTCACCGTCACCGCGGACACCCCACCCACCCGGCGGCACCTGACCCGCGGGGAACTGGTCCCCGGGTACGACCCGGACCGGGCCCGCGCGGTCGAGGAGGTCCTGGACCATCTGGTCGCCTCCCGCCTGGTCACCGCGACCGAGGAGTGGGTCGAGATCAGCCACGAGATGCTGCTGACCGGCTGGCCGCGGCTGGCCCGCTGGGTGGGCGAGTCCACGGCGGACATCCTGCTGCGGCACCGGCTGGAGGAAGCGTCGCGGCTCTGGGCCGAGACCGGTGAGGACCGTGACCTGCTCTACCGGGGGTCGCAGCTGGCCGGCGTCCGGGAATGGGCAGGCACGGCCGCCGACCTCGGGGCGAGAGAGCGGCGGTTCTTGGACGCCGGCGTCGCGGCTGCCGAAGCCACCGAGCGGGCCCGGGCTCGGGCGCGACGGCGGCTGCTCCGACTGGTGGCCGGTCTGGCCGTGACGACATTGCTGGCCCTGAGCGCCACGGGCATGGCGGTGCGGCAGACACATCAGGCCCGGGACAGGCAGGCGCAGTCGCAGTCGCGCCAGTACGCGGCGGAGTCACTGGGCGCCAGCGATGCCCGGGACGCCCGCAGGCTGGCCCTGCTGGCGTGGCAGGCCAGCCCCACGGCCGAGGCCCGCGGAGCGCTGC
>JARRQM010000211.1:0-4261 GCA_037381765.1 Kineosporiaceae bacterium | reverse complement strand
TCATCCGCAGGCAGGCACAGGCCGACCACGACGACCTCCAGCACGGAGGCCCGGACCAGGTCGTAGAGCCGCTCCCCGAGCAGGGTGCGGGGACGGTGCAGCCCGGGGGTGTCGACGAGGATCAGCTGGGCGTCGGGCCGGTGCACGATCCCCCGGATCGCCCGGCGGGTGGTCTGCGGCCGGTTCGAGGTGATCGCGACCTTCTCCCCGACGAGGGCGTTCGTCAGGGTCGACTTCCCCGTATTCGGGCGCCCGACCAGGCAGGCGAACCCGGACCGGTACCCCGCACCGGCTCCGACGACCTCACCGAATCCGTCGCCCCCGCCATCCCCCCGGTCCCCGCCGGTTCCGCTCCCGTTCACCGTTCCTCCTCCGCCCCGTCCTCCGGGTCCCACTGCACGAGTACGGTCGCGAGCTGGTTCCGTCGACCCTCGAAACGGTCCGCGGTCAACCGCAGCCCGCCCACCGCCACCTTCGCCCCGGCGATCGGCACCCGGCCGATGGCCTTGGTGAGCAGCCCGCCCACGGTGTCCACCTCTTCGTCGTCGAGTTCCACCCCGAACAGGTCACCGACCTCACCGATATGCACCCGGGAACGCACCCGGAACACCCCGTCGGAGACCTCCTCGACATCCGGCTCATCCCGGTCGTACTCGTCGGCGATCTCCCCGACGATCTCCTCGACCAGATCCTCCAAGGTGACCATGCCCGCGGTGCCGCCGTACTCGTCGACGACGAGCGCCGCGTGCCCGCCGCGGTGCTGCATCTCCCGCAGCAGCTCATCCACCGGTTTGCTGTCCGGAACGAACACTGCCTCACGCATCGCGTGCTCGATGGTCTCCCCGGCCGCCGCAGCCGGATCCTCATGTAGCCGCCGCGCGACATCCTTCAGGTAGGCGACACCGAGCACGTCGTCCAGGCCCTCCCCGACGACCGGGACCCGGGAGAACCCCGAGCGCAGGAACAGCGACATCGCCGGGCGCAGGGTCGTGCCGGCCTCGACCGAGACGAGCGCGGTACGCGGCACCATGACCTCGCGGATGAGGGTGTCGCCGAGTTCGAACACCGAGTGGATCATCTCCCGCTCATCCGCCTCGATGACCTGGGTCTCCCCCGCCATGTCGACGAGTTCACGCAGTTCGGCCTCGGAGGCGAACGGCCCGTCCCGCAGCCCCTTCCCCGGGGTGAGCACGTTGCCGACGACGACCAGCAACCGCGCCAGCGGGCCGAGCACCCGGGTGAGGGCGAGCAGCACCGGGCCGGCACCGAGACCGATCCGGTCGGCGTACTGACGGCCCAAGGTACGTGGCCCCACCCCGACCGCGACGAAGTTCGCCGCAGTCATGATCGCGACCGCGGAAGCCGCCGCCTGCCAGCGCCCGGACACGACATCGAGCATGATCGCGGTCACCGTCACGGCAGCGCCGGACTCCCCGAGTACCCGGAGGAAGGCCGCGACGGACAGCGTCTGCGCCGGGTCTGCGGCGATCCTGGCCAGCGGGACCGCCCCGCGCCGTCCCGCGGCGACAAGTTCCGCGGCCCGCGCCCGGGACACCCGGGACAGTGCCGACTCCGCGGCGGCGCAGCTGCCCGCGAGCAGGACGAGACCGACGGTGAGGACGACGAGCTGGAGGTGCGGCATCAGCGCTGCCCGCGCCCGGCCAGGTAGGTGAGCAGCAGCTGCCGCTGCAGGCCGAACATCTCCCGTTCCTCCGCCGGATCGACATGGTCGTAGCCGAGCAGGTGCAAGATTCCGTGCGCGGTGAGCAGGAGCAACTCCTCATCCGTCGCGTGCCCGGCAGCCTGCGCCTGACGCTGCGCCACCTGGGGGCAGAGCACGACATCGCCGAGCAGCCCCGGCGGGCTGTCCTCCTCCTCACTACCGGGCCGCAGCTCATCCATCGGGAAGGACAGCACATCGGTCGGCCCGGGCTCATCCATCCACTGCACGTGCAACCGTTCGATCGCCGGCTCGTCGACGAGCACCACGGACAGCTCGGCCTGCGGGTGCACATGCATGGCGGTGAGCACGTGCCGGGCGAGGGCGGCGATCTCCGCCTCGTCGGTGGCGATCCCGCTCTCGTTATTGACCTCGATACCCACGCCGCCATTCTTCCCTGTCACCGGAGTACCCCGGCACTCCGCCGCCCCGCCGGCCCCGAACCGACGAGGTGATCACGCCGGGGAGCGCGGGACGGACCGGGGAGTGCGAAGACGGGCAGGGCAGCGCAGGGCGAGACGGGCCGGGCAAGGAGGGTCAGCGGGCCCGGCGGGTACGCCGGACCTCGGCCGCGGGCGGGCGCGGCGGTCCGGTCCGCGGCGCCTCAGCGCGGCGACCCGGTTCCGGGCGGCCCTCCTCCCAGCGCCCGTAGGCGTCGACGATGTCCGAGACCAGCCGGTGCCGCACCACGTCGGAGCTGGTCAGCACCGAGAAGTGGACGTCGTCCACACCGTCGAGGATCTCCCGCACCAACCGCAACCCGGATGAGGTCCCGGACGGCAGGTCAACCTGCGTGACATCCCCGGTGACGACCATCTTCGAGCCGAACCCGAGCCGGGTGAGGAACATCTTCATCTGCTCCGACGAGGTGTTCTGCGCCTCGTCGAGGATGATGAAGGCGTCATTCAAGGTACGCCCGCGCATGTAGGCCAGCGGGGCCACCTCGATCGTCCCGGCGGCCATCAGCCGCGGGATGGACTCGGGGTCGACCATGTCGTGCAGCGCGTCATAGAGCGGGCGCAGGTACGGGTCGATCTTCTCGTTGAGCGTGCCCGGAAGGAACCCCAGCCGTTCGCCGGCCTCGACCGCGGGCCGGGCAAGGATGATCCGGTTCACCTGTTTCGCCTGCAACGCCTGCACGGCCTTGGCCATCGCCAGGTACGTCTTCCCGGTGCCGGCCGGGCCGATCCCGAAGATCACCGTGTGCGCGTCGATCGCGTCGACGTACCGCTTCTGGTTGAGCGTCTTCGGACGGATCGTGCGACCCCGGTTGGACAGGATATTCAAGGTGAGCACATCGGCCGGGCGCTCACTGGTCTGCTGGCGCAGCATGCCCACCGCCCGCCGTACGGCGTCCGGGGTCAACGGCTGATCGGCGCCGACCACCGCGACCAGTTCGTCGACCAGCCGCTCCACCAGAGCCACCTCGCCGAACGGTCCGGTGACGGTGATCTCGTTCCCCCGCACGTGTACGTCGGCCCGGGGGAAAGCGCGTTCGACGGCGCCGAGCACCTCATCCCGGGCACCGAGCAGGGAAACCATCGGGACATCCGGCGGGATGACAATACGGTGTACGGCGTCCGCGCCGCCGGATGGCGCACCCGCTCGACCGTTGGGCTGGTCCGTCATGGGTGCCGCAAGCCGACCCTTCGCACGGGAAACAGGAACACCCCCATGCTAGCCCCGAGCGCCCCGAAGGGCCCCAGGGATTTCGGCCCTGCCGATCTGCCGCCCTCAGCCGGGCGGCCCTGCCGATCTACCGCCCTCAGCCGGGCGGCCAAGTGAAGGGGCGGCCGGCGAGGATGTGGCCGTGAACGTGGAAGACGCTCTGCCCGACGCCAGCCCCAGTGTTGAAGACGAGACGGAACTCGCCATCCCCCTCCTCCGCGGCGATCCCGGCGCCCACGCTGACGAGTTCGGCCAGAGCAGCCGGATCCGCCTCGGCGAGAGCCGTAACGTCCCGGTGATGGTCCCGAGGGATCACCAGGACGTGGACCGGGGCCTGCGGGGCGAGATCCCGGAAGGCCAGCACCCGTTCCCCCGAGCGGACCACCGTGGCCGGGATCTCCCCGTTCACGATCTTGCAGAAGATGCAGTTGTCGTCGTGCACCGGACCTCCAGCTTCGCCCCTCCCGGGGGGCGGATTCGGGTCGGAGGCTATCCCCCGTTCGGCCGGGTCGGCAGCCGGTCGCCGGTCGGGAAAGTCCTCGGGCGAGTCTCACCGGGCGAGTCAGGAGCGTATCGGGCCTCACTCCCATCTCGCTCTGGTCCTCGAGGGGCCAGTCATGGCAAGGTTCCAACTACTCCCCGTGGGTGAATACATACGTAACGTAATCAGACGAAGGGGATGGCCATGACCTTGCAGGTGAACGGTCCGGCGGACGGCCAGCCCGCAGAACCACGCGACCGGCCCCATCGCGCCGAGCACCGTCGGCTGGCGACACCGGACGATCTCCCCCCGGGCCCGCCGACCGGTCCGGGCATCGCCGCCCCGGACACCCTCACCCTGGACGCCCTCGTTCCGGCGACGGCCCCCAGCTC
>JARRQM010000210.1:0-4269 GCA_037381765.1 Kineosporiaceae bacterium | reverse complement strand
AACCGGTTTCGCCAGGGGCGTGCCTGAACCGTCCCTGCGGGGATTCGGCTCCGGGAGCGGGAGCGGGGCCCCGTTCGCGGCGGCGGCCCGGGCTGGCCCCATTCCCGCCCAGGCGAGCAGCAGGGTGTCCTCACCTTTGAGGAAACGATGGCAGCGCACCCCGCCGGTGGCCCGGCCCTTCACCGGGAACTCCGCGAACGGGGTCAGTTTGGCCGTTCCCGGGACGGTCCCCGGCAGGGCGGTGCTGTTCCCGGCGACGGTGAGGACCACGCCGTCCCACTCCGCGTCGGGGGTGGGCAGGTCGAGTGCCCCGAAGAACACCGCCCGGGCCTGCGGGGACAAGGTGATCCCGGCTACTCCGCCGGCTGCCCGGCCCTGCGGGCGGACCTTGTCCGCACCGAAGCGCAGCAGCTGGGCGTCGTCGGTGATGAACACGAGGTCGCAGTCCGGGCTCGGCAGTTCGACGGCGCCGACCACTTCGTCACCGTCCCGCAGGGTGATGGCCTCCCAGCTGTCCCGGTTCGTCGGGTAGTCGACGGCGACCCGCTTGACCACGCCTTGGGCGGTGCCGAGGGCGAGCCCGGGGGAGGACTCGGCCAGGGAACACACCCCGAGCACCCGTTCCCCCGCTCCCAAGGTGACGAACTCCGAGATCGGGGCGCCCCCGGACAGGGCGGGTGCGGTCGAGGTCGGCGGCAGCGTCGGCATGTCGAGCACCGGGACCCGGATCATCCGGCCCCGGTTCGTCACCGCGGCGATCTCCCCCCGGGCGGTGGCCCGCACCGTGCTGGTGACCAGGTCGTGGGCGTTCCGCCGGTCCGGCTGCCCGGCCGGGAGCGGCTCGTCGGTGCGGGTGCGGGCGAGCAGCCCGGTGGAGGACAGGAGCACCCGGCAGGGGTCGTCGGCCACCTCCAGCGGGGCGCTGCGGGCCGCGGCGTCGGCGGCCCCGGCCGATTCCAGGAGGACGGTGCGCCGTGGGGTGCCGAACGTAGCGGCGACGTCCCCGAGCTCGTCGGAGACCAGACCGTTCAACCGGGCCTCATCGGACAGGATCGCGCTGAGTTCGTCGATCTCCCGTTGTAGCTGGGACTTCTCCTGTTCCAGCTCGATCCGGGAGTACTTGGTGAGCCGGCGCAGCGGCATCTCCAGGATGTAGTCGGTCTGGGTCTGGGTGAGGTCGAAGACCGAGATCAGTCGTTCCCGGGCCTGCGCGGTGTCGTCACTGGACCGGATCACCGCGATCACCTCGTCGATGTCCAGGATCGCGATGAGCAGGCCCTCAACCAGGTGCAGCCGATCGGTGCGCTTGTTCCGGCGGTACTCGCTGCGTCGGCGCACCACCGACACCCGGTGGCCGAGGTACACGGTGAGCAGCTCACGTAACCCCAGGGTGCGCGGCTGCCCGTCGACCAGCGCGACATTGTTGATCCCGAAGGAGTCCTCCATCGGGGTCAGCCGGTAGAGCTGTTCGAGGACCGCCTCGGGGTTGAAACCGCCCTTCAGCTCGATCACCAGGCGCAGTCCGTGGGTGCGGTCGGTGAGGTCGGTGACCCCGGCGATCCCGGCGAGCTTCTTCGCCTGGACGAGATCCTTGATCTTCTCGATGACTTTCTCCGGGCCGACGAGATAGGGCAGCTCGGTGACGATGATGCCCTGCCGGCGGGCGGTGACCGGCTCGACCCGAGCGGTGGCCCGGGTACGGAAGGTGCCCCGGCCGGTGGCGTAGGCGTCGCGGATACCGGCGAGTCCGACGATCCGCCCGCCCCCGGGCAGATCCGGCCCCGGGACGAACCGCATCAGGTCCTCCAGGGTCGCCTCGGGATGGGCGATCAGGTGCCGGGCCGCGCCGATCACCTCGACGAGGTTGTGCGGGGGCATGTTCGTCGCCATCCCCACGGCGATCCCGCTGGCCCCGTTGGTGAGCAGATTCGGGAACGCGGCCGGGAGCACCTCGGGCTGGGTCTGCGAGGCGTCGTAGTTGGGCACGAAGTCGACGGTGCCCTCGTCGAGGTCGTCGGTGAGCAGCAGGGCCGCGGCCGCCATCCGGGCCTCGGTGTACCGGGCCGCGGCCGGGCCGTCGTCGAGGGAACCGAAGTTGCCGTGCCCGTCGACCAGCGGAACCCGCAGGGAGAAGTTCTGCGCGAGACGGACCAGGGCGTCGTAGATGGCCGCATCACCGTGCGGGTGCAGGCGGCCCATGACGTCACCGACCACCCGGGCGGACTTGACGTAGGGCCGGTCCGGGCGCAGACCCATTTCGGCCATCTGGAACAGGATCCGGCGCTGCACCGGTTTCAGCCCGTCCCGGGCATCCGGCAGGGCCCGGGAGTAGATGACCGAGTAGGCGTATTCGAGGAAGGCACCTCGCATCTCCTCCTCGACGTCGATGTCGACGATCCGTTCGACGACGTCCTCCGGCGGGGGAGAGCTGGACCTGCGGCGGGCCATAGGGGTGTGCTCCTGGGGGTCTGGGTCGTTGCGGGGGTCATTGTCCCCTGTCCGGGGGGATCCGCCGAGCACCACCCCACCGGCGCGCTTGGCACGGAGCCCGGAACGGGTCGGCCGCCCGGGGTCAAGTCCCCCGGTCCGGTTGCCGACGCTGTCCGGGAGGGCCTCCGCCGGGCGCGGTTCCGGTGGCGGGCCCCGCCGACGGTACTCAGCTGATGCCGGACCCGGCATCCTCGCAGGGAGGCGGTGGCCGGAACGTGTCCCCACCGGCCGACCCCCGGAACCTGCCGGTTCCCCGGCCACGGGAGGCGGCACCCCGGTCCCGGGATGCCGCGCGGGCGGCCCGGGCCCCCGCTTCCTCCGTCGAACCCCGGATGTCCCCCGGGCAGTTGCAGGCCGCCCTGGACAACTCCCCGGATCTGATCCTGCGGTACGACCGGGACGGCACCCGCCTGTTCGCCAACCGCACCGTCGCCGACATGTTCGGTCTCGCCCCGGAACGGATCGTCGGCACCCGGCTGGGTGACCCCGTTCCGGGGGCCGTCGGTGGCCTCACCCCGGAATCGGTGCAGCAGCTGAGCGAGGGGATCCGCCGGGCCTTCGAACGGATCGAACTCGTCCAGGTCGAAGCCACCTACCTGTTCGGGGGGCGGGAGGTGGCGGTGCACTTCCGGCTCGTGCCGGAGACCGACCCGGACGGCGAGGTGGCCGACATCCTGGGCACCGGCCGCGACGTGACCATGCTGAAAAGGGTCGAACGGGAGCTGGAGGACAGCCGACGCTCCTACCGGGACGTGTTCGACAACGCCCTGGACCGGATGATCATGCTGGAGGTCTGCCCGCGGCGACGGTTCCGGATCCTCGACCTGAACCCGGCGATGGAACGGGCGATGCGGCTGCCCCGCGCGCAGATGCTCGGCCGGTACCAGGATGAGGTCGTCGACGCCGCGACCGACCGCGCCCTCGTCGCCTGCTACCAGGCCTGCATCGACGCTCGGGGCCCGTGGGAGAGCGAGATCGTCCTCGACGGCCCGGACGGGGTCACGGTCCTGCAATCGACGACGGTTCCCGCCGGTGAGGAGATGGGCCGGATCGTCCGGGTGGTCAACATCGTCCGGGAGATCACCGAGCGCCGCCGGGAGGAGCAGGCCCGCCAGCGGCTGGCGCGCGCGCTGCGCACGCTGAGCAGCGGGAACGAGACCCTCGTGCGGGCCACCGACGAGGCGTCCCTGCTCGACGGGATGGCCCGGGTGATGGTTGAGGTCGGCGGGTACCGGCGGGCCTGGATCGGCTACCCGCGGGACGGCGGGACCCGGGCGGGCGGGGCCGACACCGAACCGGTCCCCGGGGACGGACCGGCGGGGCAGGACCCGTTCCCGGTGGTGCTCCGCGCCTGGGCCACGGCCTCGGCCGGGGAACGGCCCACCGGATCCGGTGAACCTTCCGGGCAGGAGGGCGGCTCCTTCGCCTGGATGGGGCCGGCCGAACCGCTGCGGGCGGCCTTGTCCGGCGGGCAGCCGCAGCTGTGCCACCCCAGCCGGGGCGACGGCCCCTGGCAGCACTACGTCGAGGTGGCCCGCGAGCTGGAGATCGGATCCTGCCTGAGCATGCCGCTGATCCACGAGGGTGAGGCGCTCGGGGTGTTCGTCGTCCAAGCGACCCAGGAGGATGCCTTCGCCGCCGATGAATTGCAGCTGCTCGCCGAACTGGGGGCGGATCTCGCCTACGGCATCCACAACGTCCGTACCCGGGCCGCGCAGGAACGCCATGAGGAGCGGCTGGTGAACGCGATGAGCGCGACGATCCAGGCGCTCGCGGACA
>JARRQM010000209.1:0-4273 GCA_037381765.1 Kineosporiaceae bacterium | reverse complement strand
AGACCACGCACCAGACCGCGCACCGGGCCGCGCGCCGGGCCGGAGAGAATCGGGGCCTCCTCGGTCGGTGCCGCGGCCTAGGCTGACCGCATCCGCCCTCCGGCCAGCCCGAGGTTGCCGCCCATGTCCGCCCTGCTCCGCCGATTCCTGCGACCGCACCGCGGCCGCCTCTCGATCATCGCCGCGCTCCTGCTCGTCCAGGCGATCGGCAACCTCTACTTGCCCAGTCTGAACGCCGACATCATCAACAACGGCGTGCTCACCGGGGACACCGGCTACATCCTGTCCATCGGGGCCCTCATGCTCGGGGTCACCCTGGTCCAGGGGGTGTCCGCGGTCGCCGGGGTGTACCTCAGCGCCCAGGTCGCCATGCAGGTCGGCCGCCAGGTGCGCAGCGCCCTGTTCCGCCACGTCCAGGGGTTCTCCCTGCGGGAGGTCAACCACTTCGGCGCGCCCTCGCTGATCACCCGGAACACCAACGACGTGCAGCAGGTCCAGATGTTCGTCATGCTCGCCCTCACCATGATGGTGGCGGCTCCGGTGATGGCCGTCGGTGGCGTCATCATGGCGATCCGGGAGAACGTCCGGTTGTCCGGGCTGATCCTCGTCGTCGTCCCGCTGATGGCGGTGGGCGTCGGGATCATGGTGCGCCGGACCGTCCCGCTGTTCCGGGTCATGCAGCTGCGTGTCGACCGGGTCAACCAGGTGACCCGCGAGAAACTCACCGGGATGCGGGTGATCCGGGCCTTCGTGCGCACCCGCTTCGAACAGGACCGGTTCGCCGCCGCGAACGCCGACCTGACGGCCACAGCACTGCAGGTGAACCGGCTGTTCGCGCTGGTGTTCCCCTCGCTCATGCTCATCCTCAACGGCTCCAGCGTGGCGGTGCTGTGGTTCGGCGGGCATCTCGTGGACTCCGGCTCGATGCCGATCGGCAACCTCACCGCGTTCCTGTCCTACCTCACCCAGATCCTGTTCGCGGTGATGATGGCGGTGATGATGCTCGTCATGGTGCCGCGGGCGACGGCGTCGGCCGAACGCATCCAGGACGTGCTCACGACCCGGCCGGACATCACCGACCCCGACCGTCCGGCCCCGGCGCCTCCGGCCACCGGCCGGGTCGAGTTCCGTAACGTCGAATTCCGCTACCCGGGGGCCGCCGAACCCGTACTCCAGGACATCACCTTGACCGTCGACCCGGGCAGCACCACGGCGATCGTCGGCAGTACCGGGGCGGGCAAGTCCACCCTGGTCAACCTCATCCCCCGGTTGTACGACACGTCCGCGGGCAGTGTCCTCGTCGACGGGGTCGACGTCCGCGAATACGCCCGGGAAGAACTGTGGGCCAGGCTGGGCCTCGTCCCGCAACGAGCCTTCCTCTTCGACGGCACCGTCGCGGACAACCTCACCTTCGCCGCCCCCGACGCCGACACCGAACAGTTGTGGGCGGCCCTCGACGTCGCGCAGGCCACCGAGTTCGTCACCGCGCTCCCCGAAGGGTTGCAGGCCCGGATCGACCAGGGCGGAGCGAACCTGTCCGGCGGGCAACGGCAACGGATGACGATCGCCCGGGCCCTCATCCGCCGACCGGCGATCTACGTCTTCGACGACAGCTTCTCCGCCCTCGACTACGGCACTGACGCCCGGCTCCGGGCGGCCCTCCCCGGATACACCGGTCCGGCGACGGTGATCATCGTCGCGCAGCGGGTGAGTACGATCATGGGCGCCGACCGGATCGTCGTCCTCGACCGTGGGCGCGTCGTCGGAACGGGGACCCACACCGAGCTGTTCGACAGCTGCGAGGTGTACCGGGAAATCGTCACCTCCCAACTCGACACCGAGGACCTCGCCTCATGAGCGGCGACACGGACGCCGACGGCCACCGCCCGAACCGTCACCGGCCCCGTCCCGGCCCCGGTGGTGGGGGCGGCGGCCCGTTCGGGCATATGGCGGGCCCGCCGACGGAGAAGGCCCGCGACTTCCGTGGCACGACGCTGCGGCTGGTCCGGAGGCTCCGCCCGCAACGGTTCGTCCTCGGCATCGTGTTCCTGCTCACCGTGGTGAGCGTCGGCCTGTCCGTACTCGGCCCGAAACTGCTCGGCGACGCGACGAATCTGCTGTTCGACGGGTTGGTGAGCGCGCAGCTCCCGGTGGGCACCACCCCGGAACAGGCCGTCGCGGCAGCCCGGGCCCGCGGGGAGGACCGGCTCGCCGACATGCTCGCCGCCCTGCACCTCACCCCCGGGGTCGGGGTCGACTTCACCCGGCTCGGCCGGGCACTGCTCGTCGTCGCCGTCGTCTACCTGCTGAGTTCCCTGTTCGCTTGGGGGCAGGGCTACCTGATGGCCGGGGTCGCGCAACGGCTGATCTTCCGGCTGCGCGAAGAAGTCGACGGCAAACTGGGCCGGCTTCCCCTCACCTACTTCGACACCCACTCCCGCGGCGACGTCCTCAGCCGGGTCACCAACGACATCGACAACATCAACACCACCCTGCAGCAGAGCATGACCCAACTGATGACCGCGGCACTGACGGTCACCGGGGTGTTCGCGATGATGCTGTGGATCAGCCCGCTGCTCGCCCTGCTGTCCCTGGTGACCATCCCCTTGTCATTCGTCGTCACCGTGGCCATCGCCCGACGCTCCCAGGCGGAGTTCGCCGCCCAGTGGAAGTGGACCGGCACGCTCAACGGCCACGTCGACGAAATGTTCTCCGGACATGACCTGGTCAAGGTGTACGGGCACCGGGAGCGGGCCGTCGCGGACTTCGAGGCGGCCAACACCGAACTGTTCCGGGCCGGGTTCCGGGCCCAGTTCATTTCCGGGATCATCCGGCCCGTCATGATCTTCGTCTCGAACCTGAACTACGTCGGGATCGCGGTGATCGGCGGCTTCCGGGTGGCCTCGGGCACCATGTCGCTGGGCGACGTCCAGGCCTTCATCCAGTACTCCCGGCAGTTCACGATGCCGATCACCCAGGTCGCGAGTATCGCCAACGTGCTGCAGTCGGGGGCCGCCTCCGCCGAACGGGTTTTCGCGCTGCTCGACGAACCCGAGGAAACCCCCGACCCGGAACACCCGCACCAGCCCGAAGGCCTCCCCGGCCGAATCGCCTTCGAAGGCGTCTCGTTCCGGTACCTGCCGGACACGCCGCTGATCACCGACCTCGACCTGCGGGTCGACGCCGGGCAGACGGTGGCGATCGTCGGACCGACCGGTGCGGGGAAGACCACCCTGGTCAACCTGCTGATGCGGTTCTACGACGTGGACTCCGGCCGGATCACCATCGACGGGGTGGATATCCGCGACATGCGCCGGGACGACCTGCGCCGCCACTTCGGCATGGTGCTCCAGGACGCCTGGCTGTTCACCGGGACGGTCCGGGAGAACATCGCCTACGGCGCGCACGACCCCACTGATGAACAGGTCAGGGCCGCGGCTTCGGCGGCCGAGGTCGACCATGTCGTGAACACCCTGGCTGACGGTTTCGACACCGTCCTCGACGACGAGGCGACGAACATTTCCGCCGGGCAGCGGCAGCTGCTGACCATCGCCCGGGCGTTCCTCGCCGACCCGGCGATCCTGATCCTCGACGAGGCGACCAGTTCGGTGGACACCCGCACCGAGGTCCTCGTGCAGAAGGCGATGGCCGCCCTGCGGTCGGGGCGGACGAGTTTCGTCATCGCCCACCGGCTGTCCACCATCCGCGACGCCGACGTCATCCTGGTCATGGACGGGGGCCGGATCGTGGAGACCGGGACGCATGCCGAGCTGCTCGCCCGCCGCGGCTTCTACCGGGAACTGCACGACAGCCAGTTCGTCGCGGGCGGGGAGAGCGAGCAGGAACCCGCCGCCCCGCCCCGGTGAGCCCGGCCCGGAGGAGCCCCCGTCCCGCTCCCGGTGTCTACGTGGCCGGACGTGCGGCTCCGGTCGCCCGCTGTCGGACCGGGCCTGCTCGGAGGCTGCCGCGGCGAGTTCGGAGGCGATGACCTCGCCTGCCGCGTCGAGGGAGGCCAGGTCGTCGGCGACGGCCCCGGCGTCTGGCCGGGTGCCGGGCCCGGCACTCGGCGGCGATCTTCTCCCCGGGCGCGGCCGGCCCGTTCCGGTCGGCGGCGAACAGGCCGATGAACCTGTCACGGTCGGTGGCGGTGAGGTACCCGGTACCCGCGTCCAGCTGGGCCGACCGGGCCGACCGGGCCTGCTGGCGGACCGCGATCGCCGTGGCTGCGCGGGACTTCACGGCGTCGAGACCGACCGGGACGCGCGGAGCGGAG